>CAZGEE010000034.1:0-1107 GCA_964525035.1 uncultured Anaerolineales bacterium | reverse complement strand
TGAGCTTCGGCTTGATGATCTCCACCGGGGCGCAGTCCGGATCCAGCATCAGGGCCACCCCGCCCACGGCGGTCAGGCTCTTGCCCAGGAGAACGAAGCCGCGCGGCAGAACGATCCGGTGCTGCCGCGCCAGCGAGACGATTTCCTCGAACAACGCGCCGATGCGGATCCGCTTAATCGGCGTGCCGTAATACTTGTCCAGCAGGTTGGCCAGGTCGCTCTTGAGCTGTTCCTGGTTGATGTCCTCCGGCAACGTGCCCAGGTCGTCGAAGATGTCGACCACCAGGTCGAGTTCCCGGTTGGTTGCCGCGAGCAGGCCCATGGCCAGGCGGCTTCGCAGCTCCGGGTCCAGCCGGCCGACCTGACCGAAGTCGAGAATGCCCCACTTGTCCGGTGGCTGGATGAGCAGGTTTCCGCCGTGGGGGTCCGCGTGGAACAGCCCCATCTCGAAATACTGGTGGAAAAAGGTGTCCAGCAGAGAACGGGCCAGCTTCCGCCGGTCGATCCCGTGAGCGTCGAAGTCCACCTCGGCCGAGAGGCGCAGACCGTCAATCTGCTCGAGCGTTAACAGGTTGTGCGAGCACAGGTTCCAGAGGACACGGGGCGTCTCGATGGCAGGATGTTCCCGGAAGGCCTCGTGGAACCGCGCGGTGACCGCCGCCTCGTTGATGTAGTCAAGCTCCCGCTGCAGTGTCCGGGCGAACTCCTCCACGAGCATCTTCGGCCGGTAAATCCGGTACTCGGGAATGTGACGTTCGATCAGGTCCGCCAGGCCGCGCAGCAGCGCCACGTCGTTCAGTACAACCCGGTCGATGTCGGGGCGTTTGACCTTGACGACGACCTTCACGCCCTCGGTCGTGACGGCGTAGTGAACCTGGCCGATGGACCCGCAGCCGAAGGGTTCCTCGTCGAACGATTCGAACACCTCGTCCAGCGGCTGGCCGAGGTCCCGTTGCACCATCTCGCGGACCTGCTCGAAGGGGAACGGCCTCACCCGGTCCTGGAGGCGGCGGAAGGCCGTCTGCCGCTCCGGCGCCAGCAGGTCCGTCAGCGGGAAGGCCGGCCAGCCATGCGGACTGGCAGGGGAAAGGTCGGGGAAGGCCTGGC
>CAZGEE010000033.1:0-10171 GCA_964525035.1 uncultured Anaerolineales bacterium | reverse complement strand
CGTGAACCGGCTCGCCGCTGTCGAGGCCCTGGGGGCGACGCGCGTCATCTTCACCGACAAGACCGGCACGCTGACCGAGAACCGGATGAAGGTGGAACAGGTGGTCACACCGGACGGACAGTACGCCGTGTTTCCGAAGGAGGATTCCTCGGGCCAGCCCGAATCGGCCGGTCGCGACCTCTCTGCCATGGCCCGGCGGGCCGTCGAGGTCGGGGTGCTCTGCAGCAACGCCTCGCTGCGAGACGAGGACGGCGATCGCAAGCCCGATGCCTCCCACGGCGATCCGATGGAGGTCGCCCTTCTGGAGGCGGGCTTTGAGCTCGGTATGGATCGCAACCAATTGCTGAAGGAGAAGCCGGAGGTTCGGGAGGAGTCGTTCGACCCGGACGTGATGATGATGGCCACGTTCCACGAGGGCGACGGCGCCACGGAGGTGGCGGTCAAGGGGGCCCCCCACGCGGTGGTTCAGGTCTGCGCCCGGGTGGCCGAGGACGCGACCGGGGAGGGCAAGCCGCTCGACGACCAGGGGCGGCGTCAATGGCTGGACCGTAGCGAGGCCATGGCCGGGAAGGGCCTCCGGGTGCTGGCCCTGGCGGATAAGCGGGCGTCTTCCCCCGAGGAGGAACCGTACGAGTGCCTTCGCTTGCTCGGCCTCGTCGGCATGGACGATCCTCCACGGGCCGCGGTCCGGGACGAGATCGAGGCGTGCCATCGGGGCGGGATCCGGGTCGTGATGGTGACGGGCGACCAGGAGGCTACCGCCCGGGCGATTGGGGAGCGGTTGGGGCTGGTCGAGGAGGGGGATGCCCAGGTCGTCGAGGGCACCGAGCTCCGCGAGCCGGAGGAACTGACGGACGAGCAGCGGGAACACCTGCTCGGTACGCGGATCTTCGCCCGCGTTAGCCCGGAACAGAAGCTGAACCTCGTGGACCTTTTCCAGAAGGCGGGGGACACCGTGGCCATGACCGGCGACGGCGTGAACGACGCCCCGGCGCTGAAGGAAGCGGACATCGGCATCGCCATGGGCCGGCGCGGCACGGAAGCGGCCCGGCAGGCGGCCGACATGGTGCTGAAGGACGATGCCTTCTCCAGCATCGTGGCCGCGGTCCGCGAAGGGCGTGTGATCTTCGGTAACATACGCAAGTCGGTCCTGTTCATGCTCTGCACCAATGTGGCGGAGGTCACGGCCGTCGCGCTGGCCTCCCTGGCCGCCTTGCCCATTCCGCTGAAGCCGCTGCAAATCCTTTTTCTCAACGTGGTGACGGACGTTTTTCCCGCCCTGGCTCTCGGAGTAGGCAAGGGCAGCCCGGAGGTGATGAACCGTCCGCCGCGCGGTTCCGACGAACCCGTCCTCCGGCGCGACCACTGGGCGGCCGTCGCAGGCTGGGGCGGCGTCGTGGCGGGCCGCGTGCTCGGGGCGATGATGACGGCCTGGCGGGGGCTCGGCCTGGACGAGGACGAGGCCGTCACGGTCTCGTTCCTCACCCTCGGCCTGGCCAAGCTCTGGTTCGTGTTCAATCTACGCGACCGCGGTACCTCGCTCCTCCGGAACGACGTAGCCCGGAACCCGTGGATCTGGGCCTCCCTCGTGCTGTGCCTGGGCCTGTTGACCATGGCGGTTCACCTGCCGGGACTCTCCGACGCGCTCAGTTCGCTGCCTCTGGGCCCGCGCGGTTGGGCTCTCGCGGCGGGGTTCAGCCTGGTCCCCCTGGTGGTTGGCCAGGCGATCCGCTGGGGGCGCCGCGTGCGGTCACCCGACGGCGAGTGACACGGTTGTGGCCAAACGGGGACCGCAGTACATTGTGTTGAGGCGCATCGTTTGTTTTCGCAGTCCGTGCAATGGACGCGGTACCCGCGAAGCCGCCATGAGAAACCGTGAGATCGCGGCCATTTTCGAGGAGATCGCCGACCTGCTGGAGATGCAGGGAGGTAATCCGTTCCGCATCCGGTCGTACCAGTCGGCTGCACGGACCATCGGCGACACGGCCCAACCCATCGAGGACATGGTGGCCGAGGGACGCGACTTGACGAGCCTTCCGAGCATCGGCAAGAGCCATGCCGAGAAGATCCAGGAGATTCTCGAAACCGGAACCTGCGAGCGGCTGGAGGAACTCCGGAAGAACTTCCCGGAACACCTCACGGAGCTGCTGGACGTCCAGGGCCTCGGGGCGAAGAAGGTCCAGCTCCTTCACCGGGAGCTCGGCGTCAAGGACCTGGAAAGCCTCAAGAAGGCCGCCGAGGAGGGCCGCATCCGCGACCTGCCGGGCATGGGAGCCAAGACCGAGGAGAACATCCTCAAGGGGCTGCAGACGCTCGCGGCGGAGTCCGGGCGCATCGGCATCAAGGTGGCCGTCGAGCACGTGGACGACCTGGGGAAGCACCTGGACGGGATCAAGGAGGTCAAGCGCTGGTGCGTGGCGGGCAGCTTCCGGCGCCGGCGCGAAACGATCGGCGACCTGGATATCCTCGTGGAGGCCGGTGATCGGAAGAAGGCGAGCGAGAAGATCCTGGAGCACCGCAGCGTCGCCGAGGTGATGGGCCGGGGCGAGGAAAAGGTAACGGTGCGCCTGCGCGACGGTCTGCAGATCGATTTCCGGTACTTTGACGCCAAGGCGTTCGGCGCGGCCATGATGTACTTCACCGGCTCGAAGGCCCACAACATCCGGCTCCGGAAGCGGGCCCAGGGCAAGAAGTGGAAACTCAACGAGTACGGCCTGTTCCGGGGCAAGAAGCGATTGGCCGGGCGTACCGAGGAGGACGTCTACGAGAAGCTGGGCCTCCCGTGGATACCGCCGGAGCTTCGGGAGGATCGGGGAGAGGTGCAGGCCGCCGAGGATGGGGAGCTGCCGCGGCTCATCGAGCCGGGTGACCTTCGGGGCGAGCTCCACTCCCACACGGACGAAAGCGACGGACACCATTCGGTCGAGGACATGGCCGAGGCCGCGCAGGAGCGCAACTACCAGTACCTGGCCATCACCGACCACTCGAAGGCGGTGACGGTCGCGAAGGGGCTGGACGAGAAGCGGCTGCGCAAGCACGCCGACCGCATCCATCGGCTGAACGAGTCGCTCGACGAGCTGTGGCTGCTGGCGGGGATCGAGGTGGACATCCTGAAGGACGGCCGGCTGGACCTCTCGAAGAAAGTGCTGGCCGAACTCGACTGGGTGGTCGCCAGCGTCCACAGTTACTTCAACCTCGACGAGAAGGCCATGACCGAGCGGATCGTCCGGGCCCTGGAGTCGGGCGTCGTTCACTGCCTGGGCCATCCGTTCGGGCGACTGATCGGGCAACGTGACCCGATCCGGTTCGACGTGGACCGCGTCCTTGACGTCTGCAAGGAGCAGGGTATCTTCCTGGAGATCAACGCCCATCCCGACCGGCTCGACTTGCCCGACACCTATTGCAAGCGGGCCCGCGAAAAGGGGCTGAAGATGGTTATCGCCACCGACGCGCACCGGCAGAGCGACCTGGACCTGTCCGGGTTCGGCGTGAGCGTGGCCCGCCGGGGATGGCTGACCAAGAGCGACGTGCTCAACACGCTCACGGCCGCCAGGCTGCGCAAACGGCTCGGGAGGACGTAAGATGGTCGCCGAGAAGCGGAAAACCGGGATGACCAAGCAGCAGGCTCGTAAGCGGGCGGAGAAACTGCGCGAGCAGATCCAGTACCACAACTACCGGTACTACGTCCTGGACGATCCGGAGATCTCCGACGCCGAGTACGACGAGCTTTTGGAGGAACTGAAGTCCATCGAGGCGGAGTGGCCGGGTTTGGTCACTCCGAACAGTCCGACCCAGCGCGTCGGCGCCGAGCCCCGGGAGGGGTTCAAGACGGTTCGGCACGAGACGCCGATGCGCAGCCTGCTGGCCATTTACACCGAGGACCAGATGCGGAACTTCGACCGCACCTGTCGGGAGGAACTCGGGCGGAAGAAGGTGGCCATGGTGGGCGAGCCGAAGTACGACGGCACCAGCGTGGAGCTTGTCTACGATGACGGGGCCCTTGTCACCGGCAGCACGCGGGGTGACGGGCAGATCGGGGAGGAGATCACCGCGAACATTCGCACCATCCGCGAAGTGCCACTGCGGCTTCAGCGGGACGGCGTCAGTGTGCCGAAGCACCTGGTGGTCCGGGGCGAGGTCTACATGGAAAAGGAGGAGTTCGAGGCCTTCAACCGCCGGGCCGAGCAGCGGGGAGAACGCACCTTCGCCAATCCCCGGAACGCGGCCGCGGGAAGCCTCCGGCAGCTTGCCCCGAACGTCACCGCCCGGCGGCCGCTCCGCATTTTCTTCTGGGAGATCGCGGCGTCCTCCAGTTCCCGGCCCGGTGCGCACTGGAAGTGCCTGGAGGCTATGCGGAAGATGGGCCTGAAGACCTGCGAACTGGGCCGACAGTTCGAATCCGTCGACGAGGCCATCCGGTGGCATCACGACCTCGAGCAGCGGCGCGACGAGCTGCCGTACGAGGTCGACGGCGCGGTGTTCAAGGTCGATCGCCTGGCAGATCACGACGAGTTGGGCGTCCGCGCCGCCAACCCCCGCTGGGCCGTGGCCTACAAGTTCAAGCCCAGGCAGAAGGCCACGCGCATCAAGGAGATCAAGGCACAGGTCGGCCGAACGGGCGCCGTGACGCCGGTGGCCTCGCTGGAGCCGGTCCAGATCGGCGGCGTCACCGTGACCAACGTCAGCCTGCACAATCAGGACGAGATCGACCGGAAGGACATCCGCTTGGGCGATCACGTGCTCGTGGAGCGGGCGGGCGACGTGATTCCCCACGTGGTGCAGGTCGTCAAGAGCCGGCGAACCGGCCACGAAAAAAGGTACCATCTGCCGCGCAAGTGCCCGGTGTGCGGCTCCGGAACCGTCAAGCCCGAGGGAGAGGCCGTCACGCGGTGCACCAACGCTTCGTGCCCGGCCCAGCTCAAGGAGCGGATTCAGCACTTCGGTTCGAAGCGGGCCCTCGACATCGACGGGCTCGGGGAGAAGATCGTGGACCAGTTGGCGGGCCGCGGACTGGTCAAGTCCATCAGCGACCTGTTCAAGCTGAAGCAGGAAGACCTCGAAGGGTTGGAGCGCATGGCCGCCAAGAGCGCCGCCAACCTGGTCGAGGCGATCGAGGGCAGCAAGGACGTTTCCTTGCCGCGCGTGGTTTACGGTCTCGGCATTCCGCTCGTGGGGCGGGCCCTGGCCGATACCCTGGCGGCCGAGTTCGGGTCCCTGGACGCCCTGGCCGGCGCCGACGAGGAGCGACTGCTCGAGGTAAAGGACATCGGCCCCGCCGTGGCCTCCAGCATCCGCCAGTGGTTCGAAAACGAGCGTAACCAGAAGCTTGTCCGGGAACTCAAAGGGCAGGGGATCGACCCGAAGATGGAAACGGGCGGCAGGGGCGGCCCCCTGGAGGGCACCACGGTCGTCGTCACGGGCGAACTGGAATCGATGTCACGTGACGAGGCCAACGAGGCCATTCGCGCCGCCGGCGGAAAGGCCTCGGGGAGCGTGTCTTCGAAAACGGATTACCTGGTGGTCGGCGCGAACCCAGGCGCCGGCAAAACTCGCGGCGCCGAGCGGCACGAGGTCCGGACGATCGACGAGGACGAGTTCCTGAAGCTGCTGGGCAGGAAGTAGTGAGGCGAATGCAGCCGTGCCTTCCCGGCGAGAGGTGGCCACGGAGAGAGTCTGCCCCGCGGCGGCGATCATTTCTTCCGCTGGCAGCGGGGACAGTAGTACGTGCCCCGCTGGTTCACCTTCATCCTGCGGATTCGCGTGCCGCATTTCGGACATGACTCCCCGGCCTCACGTCGCGGAATGAGGTAGGACGCGGGCAACCGGTCCACGTCCGAGTTCCGGCGAATGGCGGTCCGAAGCACACGCCGCATCACACTGTGCAGCCGCGCCAGGGTGGAGTGCGACAGGTCCCGGCGTTGCGTCTTCGGGTGGACGCCCGCCTGGAAGAGCACCTCGTCGCAGTAGATGTTGCCCAGGCCCGCAACGGTTCCCTGGTTCATAAGGGCGGACTTGACGGCACCGCGCCGTCCCTCGAGCCGCGAAATGAACTCCTCTCGGGAGATTCCCATCGCGTCGGGGCCTATCCCCATCTCGGTCAGAAACCCCTCCGCGTCGGTCGCCAGGTCCACCCGCCCGAGCATCCGTTGGCAGACGTAGGCCAGCCGATACCCGTTGTCGAAATGAACGACCAGGCGCGAGTGTTGCGGCTCCGATTCCTCCTCGGAGCCATACTCCGGATAGCCCGTCATGCCGAAATGAAGAACCAGCACCGGGCTGCCGTCCGTGGCCAGGAACAGGTACTTCCCGCGGCGACAGGTCGAGGTAAACCGCCGGCCCTTGAGTTTTCGCTGCAGCGACTTGCGGCTCGTCTTGCCCAGCGCGCGGTCGTCGGTCACCGACACCCTCTCCACGCGTTGGTGCAGCGCCGTGGCGTCCACCGTGCGCTTGAACGCTTCGACGTCGGGCAGTTCAGGCATGGCGGCTCTCCTCTCGGGCCGCTGGCATGGGCGGGCCGGCCGACCGGCTCAAGTGTTCCCTTCTTCGTCGGGCAATTCCAGGCCGCGGGGTCTTGTGCCCTCGCCCATCTCCAGGTCCAGCTTCAGGGAGAGGAACCTCAGGAGGTCCTTCAGCGTCAGAACGCCCGCGAGGTGGTTGTCTTCGGTCACCATCATCCGGCTGACCTGTGCCTGGGTCATCCGCGACAGCGCGTTCATGGCGTCCTCGTCGGCGCGGATTGTGTTCTCCTCGGAACAGGGCCGTTGCACATCCGCCACCGTCCGCTGGTCCCACTCCTCCCGGGGCACGTCCTTGATCTCCCGCGTCGTGACGCAGCCGGTCAACCGACCATCCTCGACCACGGGAAACATCTTGAAGTGGTACCTGTAGACGTAGTCCTCCACCAAGTCCCGAACCGGCAGAGAGCCACTTACCGTCACAGGCTGATCGTTCATAAACCGGCGGATCGGCTCGCCGCGGAGGGCCTCGCGAATCAGTACCTGGCGGTACCCCTGCTTCGCCGCGCTGCGCAGGAACATCCCGATCAGGATCCACCACAGCCCGCCCAGCGGATTCAGCAGCAGGAGCAGGTAGATAAAGCCCATGCCGATCAGGACGGCTCCGAACGCCGCCCCCACCCGCGAAGCGATCTGCGTGGCCCGCCGCAAGTCACGCTTGAAATGCCAGATCACCGCCCGCAGAACGCGGCCGCCGTCCAGCGGGAACCCGGGAATCAGGTTGAACCCTCCCAGGAGGATGTTAATGAAACCGATCCACTTGAACACCCCACCGATCGCTGCCGGCCAGCCGAGCACGTGATTGAGCGCGAACAGCCCGAGGAACAGCGCAGCGAGAAAGAAGCTCGAGATGGGGCCGGCGATCGACATCATGAACTCCGCCCGCGCGCTGGGCGGCTCCTCGCTCATCTCGGCCATTCCCCCGAACAGGAACAGCGTGATTCCCCGCATCGGAAGGCCGTACTGCCGGGCCACAAGCGAATGGCACAGCTCGTGGAAAACGATCGAGACGAGCAATCCCACCGCGGCGGCCACGCCCATGAGCAGGTAGACCCCCCAGTGGAGGCCCTCGAACCGCTCGGGAAAGACCGCCCCGGCGAGCGACCAGACGACCAGCCCCATCACCAGTAGCCAGCTCAGGTCCAGCCGAACCGTGAACCCGAAAATGCGGAACAGCGTGATGCTCTTCCCGAACATGCAAGAGGCTCCCATTGGCCGGGGCGCAAGCGGCGCCCCTCGCGAAAACCACGCTCCGCGCCGGGGTGCGTTGCCCCTGGCTGAGGTCCATGGTAGGGCAGAAGCCGTTCTGCGCGAAGCCCTGCGGCGAAAATGCCGCAGGGCCCGTCTGTAAGGGGAAGCTGCCCGAGGCGGCGACGTGGGTACGGACATCTGGGCAATAAACAAACGAACGGAGGCGCACACGCTTTGCGCGCCTCCGTTCGGCGGGAAAACCAATCCTCAGGGACTGTGCGTCGATGCGGTGCTAGGCTTTGGTGACGTTGGTGGCCCGGGGGCCCTTTTCGCTCTGGACGACCTCGAACGTCACGCTTTCACCTTCCGCGAGCGACTTGTACCCCTCGCCCTGGATGTCGCTGTGGTGAACGAACACGTCGGTGCCGTCATCCACCTGGATAAACCCAAAGCCTTTCGAGTCGTTGAACCATTTCACTGTGCCGGTTGCCATAAGAACGTCTCCTTCCGAAATCGGCGGGTGGGATTCGCGAGCGTCATCCAAGCCACCGGGTCCGCGGCAGTGAAGTGAAAGCATTCACAGAGGCGGGATGGTTGGGCATAGGCTGCAAACGAAAACGGGCGCCAGCCGAATTCGTCGGCGGCCCGGAGAACCTCTCCCCGGCGACCACCGACCCTGTATTCATAACCATTATCCTTTCTTGCCCCTCCCCAAGTCAACAAAAAAGTGCCGACCTTCCGAAGTCCGCCGCCCGGTACGCAAGACATGCCGCGGTGATGTTCCAAGCCCCCTCCGGGGGGCACTTCAGTCGTAATCACCCTGCTATGTCGCGGTAAGCCCGTTGCGTCCCGGAGCGTCAGCCGGTAGGATTCCCGTTTCGGTCGAGCCTTGAGGGCGCGAGCATCCGGGGGCTGCCAGAGGGCCGTAGAAGCAGGGAGGCGGTATGAACCCACGCGAGCGGTACATCGAAACCCTGACGTTCGGCACGCCCGACCGGGTGCCGTTTCAGCCCGGCGGGCCGCGCGAGTCCACGCTGGCTCGCTGGCACGCCGAGGGCCTGCCGGAGCAGGGGCACTGGATGGAGCATCTCGCCGAGGCCATCGGTATCGGGCGCGAGATCCGCGCCGAACGGAACCGCGCCGGCCGGCCCGTCGCCCTCGGGGTGGATTTCCGTATGATCCCGCAGTTCGAGGAGAAGGTCCTCTCGCACGAGAACGGGCACTACGTCGTCCGGGACTGGAAGGGCAACGTCTGCGAGATCTCGGACCGCTACGACGTGAGCTACCTGCGCCAGGCCAAGGACTTCGTCACGCGCCGCTGGATTCGCTGCCCGGTGGAAACGCGCGCCGACTGGGAGGCCATGAAACGCCGCTATGCCGTGGACACCCCCGGCCGGTTCCCCGACGACTTCGCCCGCCGCTGCGAGCAGGCCCGCGACCGCGACTGGATCCTCCGGATCGCCTTCCCGGGACCCTTCTGGCAGATGCGCGAGTGGTGCGGCTTCGAGCCGCTCTGCATGATGATGATCGAGCAGCCGGACTTCGTGGCGGAGATGGCCGCGTTCTGGAACGACTTCGTGACGGCCCTGCTCGACCGCATCCTGGAACGGATCACGCCCGACAGTGTGTTCATCAGCGAGGACATGGCCTACAAGGGCGCGGCGATGATCTCGCCGGCGATGGTGCGCGAGTTCTGCATGCCGAGCTGGCGCCGATGGACGGGCCGTTTGCGAGAGGCCGGCTGCCCGCTGGTCGACATGGACAGCGACGGCTTCGTCGGCGAGCTGGTGCCGCTCTGGATCGAGGCCGGCATCAACGTGTGCGACCCGATCGAGGTGGCCGCGCACAACGACATCGTCGCGCTCCGCCGCCGGCACGGGCGGCAGATGGCGTACCGCATGGGCGTGGACAAGCGGGCCATGGCGCGCGGCGGAACGGCCATCCGCGACGAGCTGGACCGCCTGGCCCCGGTCGTCCGCGACGGCGGGTACATTCCCGGCTGTGATCACGGGGTCCCGGCCGACGTCTCCTGGCCGGCCTTCGTCGACTACGCCCGGCTGCTGGCCGAGATCACCGCCTGGCGATAGCTTCTCCAGCCGACTCAGCAGGCGAGGTTATCTCGGATTCGTAGACCTTCTTCCGCACCCGGCGGTTCCGGCCGTCATAGAGGTACTCGGCCACCGCCTCCCAGGTCGGCGTGGCGTCGGTCTGCCGCTCGATCTTCACCAGCCGGTTCCGGTAGTCGTAGGTGTACCGGCGGTTCTTCTCCTCGACGCCCGAGTCGTAGACCACAGTGCTGGCCGAGCCCCACGGGGCGTCCCCGCTCAGGTTCCCCGCCGCGTCGTGGCTCAGCGACTCGTAGCCCGCGTCGTCGCTGTCGGGGTCGACCTCCGTGATCTCGTGGCTGTAGCTGTGGTCCCGCATGTCGGACGGCTCGTCCGCCGAGCCGCCGGCGCTTGCCGCAT
>CAZGEE010000032.1:0-10300 GCA_964525035.1 uncultured Anaerolineales bacterium | reverse complement strand
ATCCCGGGGGCGGAAGGGGCGAGGCTACGGGAATGTTAAACCACCGGTGGCCGGTGGACGTCATGCTCACGTAGGAGTTGACCGACTGCCCGCTGGCCATGACCATGCCGTCGCTGGTCAGGTAGAGTCCCGGTTCCGTCACGTCCGAGACCGGCACGATGTGACCACTCGTGTCCGGGCGGATCAGCGCGATCCCGTCCTCCAGGGGATTGTCGTAAAGGCCGTCGTCATTGTGCAGGGCACGGTCCCAGTACGTCCGACTGAGATCGTACTCAACCCATTCGAGCGCCGACTCCACCGCCATGTGCAACTCGGTGGCTCGCCGGTAACTGCGCGCCGAGAGGTAGTCCACCCGGGCCACGCTGATCAGCGTCGTCCCGATGATCGCCAACACCGCGACCAGCCCCAACGCCACGACCAGCACACTTGCGCGTCTGCCGGAGTTCCTTGACATGGTCTCTTAATCCTCCAGCTCGAAGTTCATCAGCACCCCGTTGACCCGGAACACCTGGCGGAACACGTAGCCCCGGTACTTCTCCTGCCGGGTGCAATAGCGCTGTTTCTCGAAAAGCGTTACGTCATTGTGCGGGTGCACCACCACCGTCACCCGCAGCGCCGGCGGCGTCCGCCGGTACCGATCGTGTCCCACGTCCGCCACATTCGCCGCGTGCCCGCACCAGAGGTACTGGTGATAGATGCTACCGTAACCACCCGAATTCGGCATCGGGCGCTGCCATCCCCACTCGCCATGCCGGTCCATCGCCCAGAACTCCACGAAGAACTCGCTGACGTTGTCCGCGATTACCCAGTTGACGTTCGGCTCGTACGTCTCGTACCCCTGGGAAACCCGGGTCGGCACGACCCGGACCTGCGGAAGTTCGTCCCAATCTCCCGGCCGCGCCGGCGTGAGCCGGTACTTCGGGGACATGCCCCGACTTCTCGCGGTCCACCGGTCCGCCATCATCAGATTCAACGTGCTGTTCGGCGACCCGACGCCGCCGGGCGCGACGTCCTCCGCGCTCGGGAGCACCTCTTGGCTGTAGGGCGACATCGCCGTCACCCCCCCCAGCAGGAACGGCTTCCGGCACAGCAGCATGCGCCGCGGATCGCCGTGCCTCGTGTCGGGCTTGAGCCAAGGCTGGGCGGAGGTCCCCGCCTCGCCCAGTCGGCACCCCGGCCCGTAGAGCACCTCGGCCCCGCCGCTGACCGCCGGGTCGGTCGCCGCCGTGCCGATCTCCTCGTAGCGGCCCACGCACGTCAGAATGAGCTGGTCGAACAGCAGGCCGTTCGCCCAGTGTCGATTGCTTGCCCCCTGGCGACCATGCGCGATCCAGAAGTCCGCACTGTGATCGTATCCCACCTGCAACGAGATCTGGCCCGGCACAAGGGCCACGTACCCCTCGCGGGTCTGCTGGGCAAAGTCCTGGTCCAGCATGCTCAGGACGCCTCGGGCCGTCTGGTAGGCGTCGCTGATGGACTTCGCCTCGCTGACCGCCTCGGTCGACATCTTGAACACCTGAACGATGCCGAGCATGACGAAGACGCCCAGCAACACGGCCCAGAGCACCTCCACCAGCGTGAAGGCCGGCGATGCGCCCCTCGTATTTCTCTTGGTCCGGATCGGCTGACTCATGACCTCGCCTCGTCTTTCTCCACGGCCCCTGCGCCGCCTTCCGCTCAGCCGCTCAGCCGCCACTAGCTGAGCAACACGTAATAGATGCCCGCCACGTTGCGAAACGTGTAATACAAACTTCCCCCCTGATCGACTTCAAGCTGTTGTCCGGGGAGCGGTTCGTCCGCCAAGGTGATCGCGCTCCCCGTATTCGCGCTGACCCGGTAGCACAGTCCGCTGTGCGTGTCCATGACGTAGTCGCCGGGCCGGACCGTCCGGTCCATGTGAGCCCCGTCGCTCGGTTTCCAGCCCTCGCTGACAAACGAGCGTGCCGACGTTCCGACAAGCACCCATCCTTCGGGGCGATCACGAACGTACCGCACCATGATCGCCCGGACCCCGCCGATCTGGCTCGGCGACGTGGTATCGAACGGACCGCCGACCGAGCCCCCCTGCCCCTCGTAAAGGTCGGGCATCTGGTCGTTGTACCGGACGACGACGATCGTGACCCGGAACAGCGGTGGCTCATCGTCTTCGCTCAGCCGCGTGGCGAACGCGCGCCAGATGTAGTCTCCCGTCTTCGGAGGCCAGAGCGTATTGTCCACGCTTGACCAGGAACCGATGCTGGGATAGGCCCTCGGAGCCCACCTGTCGGCCACGCCATCGATGTAGGCCCATCGGTGGCCGTTCCACACGCGCCACGGCTCCTCATCCTCCCCGAGCGGCCAGGTGGTCTCCGCCGCCCTGTGGAAGTAGCTTCCCGGCAAGTCACGCAACTCCCGCCGGGCTCGCAACATCCCCACCGCGCTGCGGGCCAGGATGCCCCCGTCCGTCTGCAGAATCATCCGTTCCGTCTGGTCGATCCCCACGGGAAACGCCCCGAAAACCATGATCAGGCCCATGCTCAGCACCATCACCGCCGCAAGGACCTCCATCAGCGTCATGCCCGGCGCCGCCTGAGGCCGGCTGCCTTCGAATCCCGTCATCATGATTAACTCTCCCGTCCGGCGGTTCCCCTCGGCGACCGACACCTGATGGCCGGTTCTGCATTTCCATTCCTTCACACGCATCCTCGTCCGGCCCGGTGCTTCCGAATCACCGGAAGGTCCCATCATGGATCTTTCCACGCCCTGTCGGCAAGCCGCCGCCCCCGGCCTTGGGCCACTCCAGCCACACTTCACCGACTTCCTTCCCTCATCCGCTACTATTGTAGAGAAGTCTTCCAGCCTGCGGCAAACTCCAGGCCAAAGGCGGTTCGAACGAATCCCCCACAGCGTCTGTGCGCCCGCAGCACCTGTTTCAGAGGGCCAAATGGCGGCAAACAGGCCGTTCACGCCCCGAATTGCGCCTTGAACACCACGTGTCCAGCCGTATTGAGGCCAGATTCCGCCGCATTTCGGGAAAAACCACCTCGAATACCCTTGACGGTTCCTCGCAGGCGGCTCGCCCAAGCCACAATCCTTTCGGTCGAGAATCGCCCGCAGGATGCGCCGGCGCAGCCTCCATCCCTGCCCAAACCGTACGAGCGACTGGAGCCGGCACGCAACGGCCAAACACCCACCTTATCAGAGCAACCCCACCCCGTCAAGCCCGTCCGAGCCGGGGCCAAGTGCATTCCCCAAGCGACCTTGCAACGAGCCCCGCCCCCCCTGCGCTTACCCCCTCGAGACGAGCCCCGCCGGCCGACGCCGGTAGGCCCGTATCTCGTAAACCTCCGCCCGAGGGCTTCCGTTGGTGGCCTCGGCCCGCAGACGCAGCCGATCCGTCCGCACCGGCTCGGCCAGGTCCACACAAACCAGCCTCCGGTGGTTTCCGCGAATCCGGGCGACCGGCTTCCACCCGCCGCCCACCCGGACGGAAAGCGTGAAATGCTTCAGCACCGTCGGAACGGCCCGGAAGGGGTACCGCATCATCATGGTCGGAATCTGCATGTCCGGGTCGTGCGAAAGGTAGAGGCGGATGTGCCCGACCGTGCGGCGCTCGTCCCAGCGCAGTTCGATCCACGGAGGCTTTGCCCCCCGCCCCGTCACCCGCGCGCGGCTGACCCAGAGGTTCGGGAGCCCCTCCGGCCGGGCGAAGCCGTTAACGACCGCCGAGGCGGGGTATACCGGCTGGACCGGCCGGAGGCGGAACGCGAAAAGGTCCTGTCGCGGCTCGGGCCACGGCCGGCGGCTCCCGAGCGACGACAGCACCCCGGTGATCCGGCGCCGCGAACCGTGCAGCGCCACCCGCGGGTTGCGTTTCACCACGAACCAGACGTTGCCCGGTTCCCCCGTCTCGAGATCCAGCGGAACGCGAATCCATTGTCCCCTGCCGCGCCTCAGCCGAATCCGCCGCTCGGCCACCAACTGGTTCGGGAAGTAGTGGCAGCCGCGATCGTTACGCCGCACCTCCACCGTCAGCGTGGTGGCCCGGGCCACGTCCGCGAAGAGGTCCAGCCGATCGAGCCGCGGCGTCACCACCGGCAGCATCAGCCAGTGATCCTCCTCGAGGACGGTCGTCTCGGCCGACCGCGCCGGGCGGGCTTCGGCCAGCGCCAACTCCCCGGAGGCCTCGGCCGTCGCCGTCCGGGCAAGGTCGCCGGGATCGCGATTCGGCGTGTGATAGACGTGCTGGTCCTCCCGCACGAGGGTCTGCCGCAGGCGTTGGACCCTGTCCGCGTCCTCGACCAGCTCGGCCGGCGTGAGACGCTCGCGCAGGCACAAGGCGGCCGCCGTGCCGACGGCCTGGCCGCACGCGGCGCCGGTGCCCATCACGCGGGTCGATCCGAAGGCCACGTTGCTGGTGCTGATGTTCCGCCCCGCCATGAACAGGTTCTCGACGTTCCGCGAGAACAGGCAGCGCAGCGGAATGTTATACGGCCCGGGCAGCGCCTTATGACGCGAGGGGGCCCTTCGGCTGAAGAAGCCCTTCGGGGGGTGATGGTCGATCGTCCAGCCGCCGGTGGCGCACGAGTCGGGGAAGTCCGGCTGGCGGAACAGGTCGTGCTCGGCCAGGACGTGCGGCCCCATGAGTCGGCGGCTCTCCCGCTTGCCGGGCGTCGGCCCCACCCAGGCGAGGTCCAGGTTCCGCGCCTCGGGAAACTTGCCGGAGTTTTTGATGTAATCCCAGAAACCGTACACGATGGCCGTCAGCGTCGCCTTGATCCGGCCCGAGTCGGTGATGGTGTCCAGCTCGCCCCCGAACTCGATCCACCACAGCCGGCAGCCCTGCGTCCGCCCGTCGAACGCCTGACTCCGCACCCGCGGCGACCGGGTTACGTCGGCCGCGAAATCCGGCCGAACGAACGGCACCGGACGGCCGGCATCGCGCGTGTAAAAGTAGAGCGAGGCCCCCAGACACCGCGGGTCCGCCCGTGGTGGAGCGGTCGGCTCGCCGAACGCCTCGCGCGATTCCTTCCCAACGCGAAAGTCCGCACCCGCCAGACCTCCCACCACGGAGTCCCCGGACGCGTCGACGAACAGCGGGGCGCTGATCCGGTAGGCCGTCTCGCTCGGCGAACAGTAGGCCGAGACGGACTCGATCCGCCCCGGATCACCCATAGTCACCCGGTGCACGGCCGTATCGAGCAGAAGGGTGATCCGCGGCTCGGCGAGCACGGCATCCAGGAGGACGGCGTTCCACACCGGCGGGGAACACTCGGGGTTGCGGTAGAGCTGCTCCATGAGCAACTCGTTGAGGATTCCGCCTTCGCGAGCAAACCGATTGAGGGTATGACCTTGCGCTCCACTGACCCAGACGCGGACCTCGCTGGAGGCGTTCCCGCCGAGGACCGGGCGATCCTGCACCAGGACCACCTTCGTGCCAAGGCGCGCCGCCGCGATGGCGGCAACCAGCCCGGCCATTCCGCCCCCGATGACCGCCAGGTCGGTCTTCAATTTCCGCTGAAGCATCCCAAACCTCCATCCAGCGCCCATTCCGTGCAGGGCAAAAGCCTAACGCGGCGAGGGTCCGCGTCAACGGAAAAGCGGCCCCGCGTGGGGGCGGATCGGACGGTTCCCGGGCGAACATGCCGAAACCACGGGTCAGGATATATTCTAATACCCCATGTCGATCCATCCCGTGATTGACCCGGCCGTGGCGACGCATCTCCTCCTGTCCCGAACGCAGGCTCAAACGGACGTGATTCCGATCGAAAAGGGGGCTACGGGGTGTGCAAAATTCCGCATACGGCCTGCGCAAAAATCCGCAGTGTGGATAATTCCGCAAAATCGTCTGTTTCCCAGAGCGTATCCACTTCGGTCTTTGGGGGGAATTCATAAACGCGGATGTCTTTCTGGACGCGGCATGCGTTTTGCTCCCCATCATTGCGCATAAATCGAGCCCTGTTGGGGCGATGGCACTGGGCTGTGTGGCTCTTTGCCGTACGTGGCCGGGTATTCCCCCCTCCCGGCCACCCTTTTTTTGGATGGTCCGGCGCGCCGGCGTTGCTGAAACCGGATCAGCGAGTCTAAGGTTGGGGCTCCTGGCAGTGCACCAGGGCTAAGGGCCTGTACGATAAGCACTTACGGGCCTGCTTCTTGCGCGGATTTCGGCGGTGCGGAGAGAGCTGCGCTACGCCTGCGCTACATTCGCGCGGAAATTCCGCGGTTTTCGGGGCGGCGGGGGCCCAGCCTACTGCTCAGACAGGACGTCGCGCAGTGCCAGGATTTCGGCCAGGTTACGGGGCAGCCCGCCAAGGTACTCGCGAACGGCCGCCCGCTCTTCATAGGAAACGCGTTGGTCCATGGACAGGTTCGCCAGGGCCGCGGGTGAGACCTGCTCCGCGGGCCCCATGGACGGGACGGACGGGACAGGTTCCTTCGCGTCCTGCGAGTCCGCCTGGCAGAGATTTCTCAGGAAGTCCGGTGCGTTGAAGCTCATTTCTTTTCTCCCGACCTACCCCCAGAGACCGACCCCTACCGACCCCAACCGACCCCCGGCGGTGCTGCTTACCCCCTCTGAGGGCCCCAAAAACCGGGGTGGGGGTCGGTTGGGGTACGTTGGGGTACATTGCTGGGGGAGGTCTCCACAAAACCCAAATCGAGGCCGTAGCTGAGCTGGACCCGCCGCAGCATCTCCATCGCTTCCGGCGGATAGCCCCGCCGTCCGTGGCGTTTGCGCGTTTTTAACCCGAAGCACCCCAAGTGCGATGACACGGCCCGGGCGCTCCAGTGACCGAAAGTTCCCGGCTCGGCGGCCTGCACCCGTTGCAACACCGTGCCCGGCGTCGGGCTCCTCCCTTCCGAGAGTTCCTCCGCCAGGGCCCGCAGCAGGGTCGCGTCGATCCCTGACGTCTGGTCGTCTTGGCTGGTCTCGATTGACCCCAGGGCGTACTCTCGGACCAGGTCCAACAGGCCGTCGGCCCCGTCCGACTCCGCCCAGCTTGCCAGGGCCAGCAGCGGCTGCCAGAGCTCGAAATCCCTTCCGGCCATCTCGGGACACACAGCGTCCTTTTCTGCCAGGGACAGCCAGGTGGTCCCATGGCTCAGGGCCAGGTCAAAGAGGTCGTCGCGGAGCGATTGCCATCTGGCCCCGCGCGGAACATGGTAATGCCGATGCACCGGCTTCGGAGGGCGGGAGGAAGCTCGGAAATGCAGGCCAACGCTTTGGGCCCGTAAACTTCAAAATGCACGGGCTTGAAGGTGTCGCCGACCGGTTCCAGCCGGATTGCCTGTCCCTCGCACCTGTACCCGGCCAGGAGCATTGACCGCAACTCCATAGCCTCCGGGCCTTTTTCTCTCAACCGCTCCGCCTCGTCCAGGAGCACCGTCCCGCCCTGCTGGTCCAGGGTCCGAAACAGCGCAGGGCCGGTCAAAGAACTGGACGCCAGCGGTCGAAAGACGAGCCGCGAGAGGACCTCGAAGAGACGGCTTTTCCCGGAGCCCAGCGGACCCCCGACGTAGAGGTAAGGCACGGCACTCCAAGCGGGATACCCGTAGCTCAACATGATCCACAGGGCCAGCGTCGCGGCCGTGCCCGCGGCTTCTTCACCGGGCAGGTCGACAAAGTAAGTGATGCGCTCGCACAGCCGAGCGAACACATCCGCCGGTCCCGCGTCCCCGGAGGCTGTAAGCCAGTGCTCCCGTCCTCGCCGACTCCACGCCCCGAGCGCGTTCACCGTTGCCAACGGAGGCTCCCCAAGTGCCGGATGAAACCAGAGGGCGGTGTCGTCCGTGACGTCCAGTTTCGGGGGCAGGTCGATCGCCTCTCGCCGCCCGTCGCTCCAGGCCAAGTAGAGCTGCCAGACTCCCCTCGGCCGTCCCTCGGACGTCGCCCGAAGGACAGGAATGGCGACCCCGTTCACGTCCCGAGTGATGAACCGCTCCGGCCGGACCACCTGCGAGGCGTCAAACTCCGCCCCGTCCGCCCCGGCCGATTTGCGAGGCTGTGCGGCCTCGTCGGCGTAAGAAGCGGCCAGGCGTTCCAACTCGGTCTGAAGGGCTTCCGGGTCCACGGCGGGCCACCGTTGAAGGACCTCCTCCACGAATTTCCCGCGGGACGACGCCCTTGTGATCTGCAAGCGGTTTGTGAAGGCCTTGTCGTCATACCTTGCTGTCAGGGTCACCGAGTCACCACGACGCTCTGAGCAGCTGATATCGAGGGGCTTCATCGCGCGCCCCCTCGCACCAGGCGAACGCCAACAGGCCCGCGCGCTTGAGTTTTACCCTCGCCCGCTGCGTGCACCGGAGGCCTCGCTGTGGCGGGCCGACCCTGGCGGCGAAGCGACTGGACGGTCGAATCGTTCGCGAGGTGACTCCAACACCTAAGACAGATTTCGAACCGCCGACGTAGCCGACTCCCCTCCTCGAACTCGGCCAGCCCGAAGTGCTGCTCGGCTCGATCTTGAAGCCGCCTAAGCTCGCCAAGTGGGTGCTCGGCGCGGAGAGGACACCCGGACGGAAGCTCGTTGATGATCCGATGGCTGTACAACTGACAATATGGAAATTCAGCCATCGCTTTGGCCCCCTTCCTCGCGGGCTCCACCGCCGTTGATCGTGCGGCTCGCCAGCCACGCGTCGAGGTCGCTCCGCCGGTAACGCACAGACCGACCAACTTTAATAAATGGCAAGTTATACCGGCCCTCACATGTCCACGTGGCGAGGGTCTGGGGCCGCAAGCCCAAATAAGTTGCAGCCTCCTCGCGAGTCAGCAATTCCTCACGCATCGCCCGTCCTCCAGAAAAAAATTCATCTAAGGCCGTGCCGATCACGGCTCTAAGGAAGGGGCGCGGACATGGACTGTATCGAATTCGGGCAATAATCGCCGATTTTGGACAATGAGGGGGGATTTAGTGGGCTTCAAGTGGTCATGACCACTTTGGGGTGGACATGGAATGGACGCCGGTGTGTGGGGTTACTGGCTGAGTCTTTCCGAGTTCATGGACATCTGGGCGCATTCGCGGGCCTGGTCATCGGTCATTTCGTCGCGGTTGAGGTGGCCCTCGATCGCTTCGGCGGCCTCCCGGTTCTGGGCCTTCTCTTCGGGGGTCTTCCCTGCGCAAGCGAGCTCCCTGATTTGACGTAACGTCTCTTCCCGCTCGGCCCTTTCAAGGGAACTTTCCGCGGACGAGTTGTCTGCGCCCTCGTCGGGGTGGGTGGATTTTTCCTCAATCGCCACGTCATAGCCGACCTTCCCGCCGGCAAGGGCCCGGCGAACGTCTTTCGCCTGAATAAGACTAAGTTCCTCCGCCATGGCCCGCCACACCAGCGACTTGCTGACCATGTCACGCGACTTGACCCCCAGGGCCCGGGCTACGGCATTTCGGCCGAAGATTGGGATGGCGGCTTTCTTGGCCTTTTCCCCCGCCGCGCCTCCGCGATTTGCGGCATTCCGCATCTCGGCGTAACCCTTCTCCTCCCCGTATTTGCGGATTGCCTCGTCCAACTCCGGCTGTGTCCACGAATGCTTCTCCGCCTCGGGCCGCTTCTTGTTGGCCAAATCCGCCTTCACGGCGGCCAGCGCCATGAGAATCAACCGCCTGTCGGACTCGCCGCCATCGGCCAACGGAAGCCCGCCCGCCCATACGAACCATTCGGCCCACGCCGTGTAATGTTGCCTCAATAATTTGCCCGGGTCCTTGCCTTCGAGCAGACGGGGCAGGAGTGGTTCTACGAGGTATTCATCACTGGGCCCGTCCTCTACTTGGCAGTGCGAATCATGAAACGCCAGCAGGGCCAGGTATTCCTCGTCGAGGGTGAGCGGCCTTTCCGGCCAGGCCCGCGGCTCCGGGCATTCCTCGGCCAACTTCATCGCCGCCGCGTCGAGATGCCTCCGCCACTTCTCCCGTCGCCTGGGCGTGGTCGGGAGCTGGCCGATCTCACGGATCGAGTCGTCAACCCACTGGGCCGCTTGGGAATCGGGATATCCTCCTGCGTAGCCTGCCATCGATCGCATTATCGCTACTTGAGTTGCAAAAGTCAATCAAAAACGGTGGACGAGCGGGAACTTCCCCATAGCACCGAATAGGCCGTGACTCCGGGCCCTTTTTTCACCAGGGTGTTGCCCTATGTTGCCAAAATGCAACACCCAATGATGCAAAAATGCAACGTGGCTGGGCGCGGACGTGACTAGCTGCACGGTTGAAACTGGCCTGCCCGCTTCTCTACCCGCCTGTCGGCTCAACGTCGCCGCTTCCGCCGCAGGGCCAGCCCCGCCAGCCCGGCGCCCAGGAGACCCAGCGTCCCCGGCTCGGGGATCAACCGGATC
>CAZGEE010000031.1:218-10341 GCA_964525035.1 uncultured Anaerolineales bacterium | reverse complement strand
CCGAAGGCGATGCATTCCCGGCATCGATTGCACCGTCCGAGCCACCTCGTTCGCCGAAAAGCGTGATGGGCGAAGCTCGCGTAATCCGGATTTCCACAAGCTGCCCGGCCAGGGCGGGATCGCCGCGAAAGACGACAATCCGATTCCCGGGCGAGCGGGCTGCCAGTTGAGTGCCGTCGCCTTGAGCTTCGGCCGGCTCCAGGTGGGGCTTCGGGCTCGGGCCGGTCACGAGGCACGGCATCCGCTGTCCGACGAACCGGCGGTTGGCCCGCTGCGCCGTCTCGGCATGAGCGTCCAGGAGTCGCTGGAGCCGGGATTGCTTGATCTTCGGTGGTACATCGTCCGGGCGCTGCGCCGCGGCCGTACCCGGACGGGGGGAGTACTTGAAGGCGAACACCTGGGAATAAGCCGCTTCTCGGACCAGGGCCAGCGTCTGTTCGAAATCCTCCTCGGTTTCTCCCGGGAAGCCGACGATGAAGTCCGAGGCGAGTGCCAGTCCCGGGACCGTGCTGCGCGCCCGTGCGACGCGCTCAAGGTACCCGTCGGCCGTGTATCCGCGATTCATCGCGGCCAGGACGCGGTCGGAGCCGCTCTGGGCCGGCAGGTGCAGGTACGGCGCCAGGGGCGGCCCCTGGGCCATGGCGTCGAGGATCGCATCGCTGAGTGTCCCCGGGTGCGTGGTGACAAAGTCGAGCCGTTGGAGCCCTTCCGTTCGTGCGGCCGCCCGGAGCAGGTCGGCCAGGCGCCAAGTCCGGCCATTGTGAGGCCGGCAGTACAGCCCGATGCTCTGGCCCAGGAGGGTCACGTGGCGCACGCCGCAGTCGGTGAGTCGACGGATCTCGTCGAGGATCGCCCGGGGCGGTCGGCTGACCGCGGGTCCGCGGACGAAAGGGACGATGCAATAGGAACAGAAATTGTCGCAACCTCGCATGGCCCGGACATACGCGTGGAACGGGTGCTCCCCCACCGGCGTGAGACGACCGGCCTCGAACGGTTCGAGGTGGTCGTCGACCGTCTCCGCGTGGCGAGCACGGCGGGGTGGATCGAGTGCGGCCCGAGGCTCGTCTCCCGCGGCCGGGGCGTCCCGGCGTCGCCGTGCTTCCTCCACCAGGTCCTCGATGCAGTCCAGCCGACCCGGGGAGCAGATGAAGTCCACGTGTGGGAGCCGACGGAACATGGCCTCCCCATCCTTCTGGACCGTGCATCCCAGGATGCCGATCAGGAGTCCGGGCTCGCGGCGCTTGCGGTGCTTCAGCTTGCCCACGTTACTGTAGAGCCGGTCTTCGGCGTGACGGCGGACGCTACAGGTGAAGAACAACACGAGGTCGGCGTCCTTCGGGCTCTCGGCCGCGGTGAGGCCCACCGCCCGCAGCCGGTCGGCCACAAGGTGCGCGTCCAGCTTGTTCATCTGGCAGCCGTACGTCTCGATGTGAAAGCGCCTGGGTCGCATGGTCATCGGATATAACGGCGTTGCGCGGCACCCGGGGGACGGCGCAACAACGCGCTTCTTCTCTCGAGAGATCGTTCAGGGTCGGCGTTACGGCCCGAGCCGCTGGTAGAGCCTGTCGAACTTGACCTTCATGGCGGGTCCGCCGAAGTCGGAGTCGGTGGCCCGCTGGCTGGCGATGAACGTTGTTACGACGTCGGCGTAATCCGTGGCCTTTCCCTTTTCTGCGAACCGCTGCTCCAGCGGGTGCAGGTCGGCGTAGGCCGTCATCTGGTTGTACTTGGCCTCCCAGTACTTCTCTCTGCGCTGTTCTTCGGTCAGGTCGCCTGCGGGCTTGCTGTACGCGGCCGCAACATTCTCCCAGTAGTAGGCCGCGCGTTTCAGCAACTGGTGAGCCCGTTTCGGATCATCGCCCAGGAGTTTGTCGCCGAGCATCTTTGTGCTTCGGGCCAGGCCGGCGAGATACTCGGGATCGACAGGCTTCTTGCCGCTTTCGAAGGCCTCCTGATTTTCGTACGGGTCGAAGGTCACCAGGGCCAGAAACCGCTTGATGGCGCCTTTCTCGCCGTCGAGGTCCTCGGCGCGCATGTGGAGGCGGGCCAGCTCATATTCGATCACCGGGACGTCCTCGGCGTCGCCTTTTTTTGCGAGGTAAAGGGTGAACTTGTTGCCGATATTGTCGGCGAGCTTCACGCGCTGCCGCGCCTCGGCCTTCCGTCCCTGGCGATTGAGCCGATCGACCTCCTCGGTGATGGCGACGAAGAGCCTGCGGAGGATCGGCCCGACGTCCTCCTCGGTCTCCATGAGATCGTCGAGCACCCTCTCGGCCTCGGCGAGACGGCCCTGGCGGTACAGGCAGTCGATCTTCACCTTCAGGGCCTTCCCGCGCAGTTCGTCCTGGTTGGGGAACGTCTCCTCGTATTGCCGGCTCAGGCGCAGCGCCCGCTCGTACTGCTCGATCTTCTCCTGCGACAGGATTTCGGCGGCCATCACCAGCGCCAAGGCGCCGTTGTGCCGGAGTTCCTGGGCCACTTCTCCCTGGCTTCGGGCAACCGTGTCCGCGGCCCATTCGGCATAGCGAGCCATCTTCTCGACTGTCGTCTCCGCCAGGCGCTTCAGCCGGTCCATGGACGTGTTCATCCAGCGCTTTTCATAGAGGTCCAGGCGGTAACAGTCGACGGCCCGAAACTTGGCTTCGTAGAAGAACTCGCTGTTCTGGTCCACCAGCTCGTACTGCTTGGCGGCCTCGAAGTAGTCCTCCTGTTTCTCGAGGAGGTTGGCGTACAGCCAGCGCATGTCGCCGCCCCTGGCCGCCGCAGGGCCTTCCGTGAGGGCCCACTTCAGGGCTTCGGCGTAATAGCTCAGGTTCTCGCCGGTGGGGTTGTCCTCGTAGATCGTGCTGGCCACCTTGACGTAAGCCTCGGCCGCGTTGGCGGCGTAGCGTGATTCGGGGAAACTGGACGCTACTTTCAGGAACTGGTTCGCCGCCTTTCGGAACAATTCCTCGCGCCTCCGGCTTTCCGTACCCTCCTGGCCGCCCAGCCGATAGTAGCAGGCCGCGAGGTTGAACATGGCTTGGCGGTGCCGCGGCTCCGTGGCCTTGGTTTTTCCGATGTATTGTTCAAAGTATTCGCTGGCCTGCGCGTAGTTCTCCGCCAGGTAGGTTTCGTCGGCCAGCACCCAGAGCTCGAACGGCGCCAGGGCGGAGACGTCCTCCTTCTTCATGTGCTTCTGCACCTCGGCAGAGACGAGGATGTGCCAGAACTCGCCCCGTTGCCAGAGTTGTTCCATCAGGTCCAGGCCTCGCAGTTTCTTCTCGGGATCGGTCTGCCCCTCGGCCAGGTAGAGTTTCGCCTCGAGGAAGGGCAGGAGGTGCTGCCCGATGAACGTCTTCTTCAGTTCCGGGATATTCTTGCTGCGCAGCTCATCAATGGTCTCGCGCACCTCGACATATTTTCCGCCCTTCAGGTAGGTCTGCGCCAGTTCGTAGTAAACGGACACGCGGAGCGACCCCGGCAGATCGCCCGCCAGGGCCTCGCGAAACGACTTGACGGCCTCGTCGATCTTACCCTGCTCCCGGTAGCACATGCCGAGGCCCCACAGGCTCTTCAGCCTCGGCAGCGACGCCTTGGCTTCGTCCTTGGTGAATTCGCTGAACTTCTCGACCGCTTCGGCGAGCAGGTTGGTCCGTTCCTCTTTCTTATCCTTCGGCAGCACGTAGGCCAGGTAGTACGTCGTCCAGGCGCTCTGATAGCGCGCGTATTCCTTCAGCGGCCAGGTGCGGTCGTAAATCCCGGTGTTGATGTAGCGCTTCTCGATGTTCGGGGAGGCCTCCATCTTCTCCTGCCACCCGGCGATTTCCTCGTGAACCGACTCGAAGAGATCGCGGGCTTCGCGAAGGAGCCGCTCCACCTTCTCCCGGTCGCCCGCCTGGCGGTCGGTGAGCTCGAGGTTGGTGAGCTGGTTGTTCGCCTGCTTTTTCCAGATCATCTCTCCGAGCTGGACCTTGAGCTCGAGGACGCGAAGGCGGAGGTTGTCTTTTTCCCGGGGCTCGGTCGCGTCCTCCATCTTGGCGGTGAACTCTTCAATGAGCTGGCGGTATTTCTTCTTCGCTTCGCCGAAGGCTTCGTCGCGTCGTGATTCCTCGTTGGCCCGGGAACCCTGCATCTCGAATAGCCGGGCCTGCTGCTCCATGATGGCGATGGGGTCGCCGCCTTCTTTCTCGAGGTCCTCCAGGTACTTCTGCAGGAGCGTGAGCAGTCCGAATTCCTGGAGCCCTTCGACGAAGGCGCGCTCCCTGCCCGACTGCTGGGCCGGGACCGGAAGCGTCCATGCCGCGAGTAGGCCCGCTACGATTAACCCGAGAAGCACTCGTTGACGAAAACTCACGTCCTTACCTCCTGCCCTTCGCCGCCGCGCACGGGCGCGCCGCGGCCTTACCGCGTCCTCCCACCTCCCGGGACGGCGAACTGGATGTTCGCAAACCCTGTGTCGATGGCCGCGTCGAACGCCGCCACCACGTGTTTGTGCCAGACGACCATGTCCGGTGCGATCAGCACGGGGAACTTCATCAGTTTCTCGTCGCCGAGTCGGCCCTCGAGTCGGCGACGCGCCTGGCGCAACCTGCGGCGGAGCTCCTCGTTGTCGGCGATCCGCTCCTGGTTCAGTCGGATCATCACGTCATCCTTGGTTTCCTCGTTCCAGGGTTCCACGCGCAGCAGGTCGATTCGGATGCGGCTTTCCTCGGTCAACGGGGTGGGCGGCGGCCCTTCCGTGCTTGGCAGGTTGGTCGGAAGAAAGCCTCGCTCGGCACGGAACGACGGAATCAGCAGGAAGAAGATGACCAGGTTGAAGACGACGTCGATCAGCGGAGCCAGCTCGGGCTCCATCCGTCGTCTACTGCCGCCACGTTTGGACCCCGGATCGCGCATCGGCACGCCCCCTTACGCCTCACGGCCCGGCCGGGCACATCCTCCTTTTCCCCTCGCGATCTCTCTCGTATGCCCCTTTCGTTCGGTGCTCGCTTGCTCCGGTTCGCTCCGCGCGGACGCTACTTCGGCACGGTGAACTGGATGTTCTTGAACCCCGCGTCGATAGCCGCGTCGAACGCCGCCACCACGTGCTTGTGCCACACCACCATGTCCGGCGAGATCAGCACGGGAAACTTCGTCAGCTTTTCGTCGCCGAGCTGGCTCTTGAGCCGGCGGCAGGCCTGGCGCAGCTGCTGCCGGAGTTGTCCGTTGTTGGCAATCTGCTTCTGGTTCAATTGGATGATCACGTCGTCCTCGGTTTCCTCGTTCCAGGGTTCCACGTGCAGCAGGTCGATCCGGATGCGGTTCTCCTTGGTGATGGTCGTCCGCTGCTGTCCCTGTGTGCTCGGCAGATTGGTCGGAAGGTATCCCTGCTTGGCCTCGAACGAGGGCATCAGCAGGAAGAAGATGACCAGGTTGAACACGATGTCGATCATCGGGGTCATCTTCAGCTCGACTTTCCGAGCCTCGTTGCGTCGCTGTGCTCCCGGCGTTTTCATGTATCGTCTCTCCCGCTACTGTTGGACGCCCAGATAGCGTTTTTCCTCTTCGTCCCCGTGCTCGGTCGGCCGTTTGGCCTGGACCCACCAATGCTGGATCTTGGCATGACTGGCTGCCAGCATCACCGAACCGATGGTTTCGTACGGCACGCTTTCCCCCGCGCGAAGAATCACGTTGACGGGCTTTCGTTTGTTTTCCTCGGCGTCTTTTTTACGCTGCTCCAGCAGGTTGATCAGGGGCTGCCAGTTGGGGACCTCTCCCATATAAACGCTTTCGACGATCACCTTGTGATCCACCATGATGCGGGTTGTCCGATCGCCGCGGCGCTTCTGCTTCTCGGTGGGTGGGACGACGTTGACCACCACCTGGGTGTAGTTGCGCAGTTCCTCGCGTTTCGGATCGGCCATCACGGCCGGGGGCAGTTCGACCTCCTCGACCTTGAGCCGATAGAACTGGCTCACCAGCATGAAGAAGATGATCAGGTTGAACACGATGTCGATCATGGGGGTCATGTTGAAGCTGACGGCGCCCCCGCCTCGGACCTTTGTTTTCATGGACCTCTCCTTTGCCGGCAAAACACTCCTTCGCAGCCGGGTTGCCCCGGGGGTGGCCGCCGCGGTTCCCGGAAGCCGACCCAGGAGCCTTGGCGCTGTCCTAGCCCTGCTTCTGGCTGGACTTCGACGGCTTGAAGTTGGCCAGCAGTTCCTCTGCGACCAGCGCGCCCTCGATCGTGAGCTGGTCGATCCGGTTCCGGAAGATGGCGTACCCGGTCAGGGCCGGAATGGCCGCGAACAACCCCAGGAACGTGGTGAACAGGGCGACCATAATGCCGGCGGCGAGGTCGGCCGGATTCGCCGTGCCTCCTTTGGCCGCGATGGTCTTGAAGGCCTCCATCATCCCGTAGACCGTCCCGAACAGTCCGAGCATCGGGCAGATGTTTCCGATAAGGTTGAGGTACTCGATCTTCCGGAAGAGCCGGGCCGAGTTCTCCTCCGAGGCGTCCCCCATTGCCTTTTCCATGGCCGAGTATCCGTTGGCGGCCTCCATCAGCCCCGCGTGGACCACGTTGGCCACGTAGGATGGATCGTTCTGGCAGAACTCCAGGGCCTCGCGGAACCGGCGCTCGTCGAACATGGTCTTGATTTGCGCCACGGTGAGCTCGGGCAGCATCACCTCGCGGCGAATCGTCAGCGCGTGCTCGATAATCAGGGCGATGCCCGCGATCGAGGCCAGGAAGATCACGAAGACGTCGACGCCGCCGATGACCGTCGAGAACGTGGCCTGGACAATGACGTCCCAGAAGCTGGCCTTTACCCCTTCGCTTTCCTCCTGGGCCATTGCCATCGGCGCCACCGCGAGCAGAATTACCGCCGCCAAACCGACCGTCCGAAACCATTTCCGTGCCATGTCGTTCCTCTACCTCCATCTAGTGACTGAAAGCCGTGCCTTGTTTCCTGACTGCCCGGTTTTCCCGATCAGCCGGCGTCACGAGCCGGCCTGTTGAATTTTCCGAAGAAGCTCGCCGGCTTTTTCCGCGCCGCGCGTTTCGGGGTAGTTCTCCACCGCTTCCCGCAAGGGCGAGACGACCTCGCCCAGGGGGACGACCTCCGATTCGTACATGCTCTTGCCCGCCAGATACAGACACTCCGCGGCCAGGTCGGGAGCGCGCCGGCTGTAAAGGATGGGGACTCTCATGAAGGACAGGGCCGCGTGCGTGTAATCCTCGGTCCCGTGGAGATACCGCCCTTCCAGGTAGAGCAACTGGGGATCGTGCTGGGGGTCCAGCGGTTTGAACTTCTCTCCCTGCCCGTTGCGGGCGATCTCGATGGCCTGGCCGGCGTCTTCGTACCGTTCGATCTTCAGAAGCAGTTCGATCTGCTTCAGCCGGGCCCGCTGTCGAAGCTCCAGGTCGGCGCTGTCCAGTTGCTTCTCGATGATCCGGAGCACCTTGGTCGGCTCCCCCTGGACCAGGAGGATGTTGAGCCGAAGCTGTTTGAGCTTTTCCGTTGCCGGTCCTTCGGGCACCGATTCAAGGGCCGATTCGACCGCGGACAGCGCGGCCTCGTTGTCCGGACTTCCCTTGGGGCGGACCTCGGGCAGCTTGACCCAGGCGACCAGTTTCGAATCCTGCCGGCACAGGCTCACGAGGGTTTCGACGGCCCGGCTGAACTGCTCCGTGTTGCCGTAGCCTTCGATCAGGCGGGCATCGATCCATTGTTTCAGCCAATCTTCCCGCGCCCGCAGCCGCGCGGCCTGGTACTCCTCGACGGCCTTCTTGAACTTGCCCTCGGCGCGCAGGTTCTCCGCCTGGTTCACGTGGCGCTTGCCGTCGACCTGGATTCGCCCGACGTCCACGAGGGCGAAGCTATCGGAGCCGCCCTGGTCTTTCCGCAGGATGATGCCCTTCTCGCCGATCCCACGAATCGTTCCGGTGAACGTGATGCCGCGGGCGTCCTGGATCGAGTCGCCCAGCGCCGGGCTCACGCAGGCCACCAACAGGCCCAGCGCGCTCGCGAGGCGGGCGGCTTGTCTCATGGAGAATCGGTTTCGAGCTTTCATGCGTCAGCGTCCCAGTTCCGCGAGGTCGTTCTCGCCGATGTACTTGTACGTGCCCCCGTTGGCCTGCGCGATCTGTTGCAACAGGGGCTCCCCGCCGGTGTAGATGAAACACAGGGTGTGCACCGTGACCTTGTCGCCCCGGTTCAGCTTGTCGATCAGGTTGACGATCTTCTTGTCGAACTCGCCGTCGGTCAGCAGGTAGATGAGTTCCGGCCCCACTTCGAACGCCCGCTCGAGGGCCTTCGACGGGTCCGTCTGGCCCACCGGCACGATGCTGTCGATGAACTCGTACGCGGCCAGCTTGTTCGGTTCGGTGGCCGGAACCAGGCGACGGCTCGGCATCTCGACCGGCGGACCGCTGGAGTAGAAGACCACGTAGAACTGCTGGTTCGGCTTGAGCATCCGGATGGAGCGTTTCAGCTCGTACTTGACGTACATGATGCTGTCGGTCATCGAGCCGGAGCGGTCCACGACGTAGACGATCTTCCCGGCCACACCGCCGAGTCCGAAGAACTCGGAGCTGCCGCCTCCTCCTCCGCCCCGGCCGGTGCCGAAACCGGCCATGCCGCCGTAGTTCCGTCCGCCGCCGCCGACGCCGATCACCTCGATGGGCTTCAGCTTGTTGGCCGCAACGTCCGGAATCGGATTGTCCGTCTTCTTGAACACGAACGACGAAACCCGCTTGGTCTGGGGCCGGCGGGTGGTCCGGCTCTTTTCCAGTTTCCGCCTCGGCTTGCGGATGAACTTCTTCGGTTCATCCTGCACCACTTCCGACTCGTAATTGATGTCCTGGGGTTCTTTGACCATGACCCACGTCCCCGTCAGGGCGACCAGGATCATGGCCATGTGAAGGACCACGCTGGTTCCCCAGCTCGGCAGGTAGGTCGCCAGAAAGGCCACTACGCGATCACCGCTCGCTTCCTCCTCGGGCATCTCTTCCTGCTGGTCCGCAGCGGGTTGCCCGGCGCTCTCGGTATACTCCTTCGCGTCGGCAGGGACCGAGACCACGTTGCGGCAGTACGGGCACATGACCCGTTCCCCCGGCTGCTGATCCACCTGGAGCCGCTTCCCGCAGTGTTCGCACCTGAATCTCAGCGCCATGGTCTGTTTCCTCCGCACAAAACGACTTTTCGGGCCTCCTTCTCGTTCCACGGCAGAAGCCCCGTTCCAGCCCGTGGACCCCCGGAATTGGTCTCCCGCAGGTCCCTCGGCTGCGTCGGACACCCTGAAATACGCCTTCGACCGGCAAAAGTTCGGGGAAAAATCGCAATTCTCGCGAGTCTGAGCAAAATCCTCTTCCGCCTTAACCCCGGTATTATACCAAGCTAACCCTCGGGCTCCAAACCCGGTTCGAGCCGATCTTCCGGCCGCCGGCGGACCGGGGACCTCGAACTGGAGTAGAAACTCGTGGTTGCACGCCCCTCCCGCCGCTGCTAGGACGAGAGCAGGGGATCCTCCACCCCGGCTTCCTCGAAAGCCCGGGCCCGGAGGCGGCAGCTCAGGCACTCCTGACAGGGGATCTCATCCCTTCGGTAGCAGGACCATGTGAGCTCGAAAGGAACTCGCAACCGCGCGCCCGTCCGCACGATCTCCGTCTTGCTCATTCCTACGAGGGGAGCCTCGACCCGGGCCTCGGTTTCCGGCCGAGTTCCCACGCGGATGAGCTCGTTCACGGCGTGGAGGTACTCCCGGCGGCAGTCGGGGTAGTCCGACGCGTCCGCCTCGACGATCCCGATGAATATGCGGACGGCCCGCAGAACTTCGGCCCAGGACACGGCGATCGCGATCAGGTGCGTGTTCCGGAACGGCACGTAGGTCATCGGGATTCGGCCTGGCGTTTCGTCGTCATCCCCGTTGCCGATCGGCAGGGACTCGTCGGTCAGGCTGCTTCCCCCGATGTCCGCGAGATAGCGGACGTCGGCCACGAGCCGCTCCTCGGCTCCGTAGTACCCGGCGAGCTGGTGGAAACTGACCAGCTCCCGAGATTGGGTCTTCTGACCGTAGTTCACGTGCAGAAACGCGAGGCGATACCCCTCTTCGGCAGCCAGGGCGGCCACCTCGGCGCCGAACCCGCAGGGTTTGAGGG
>CAZGEE010000031.1:0-208 GCA_964525035.1 uncultured Anaerolineales bacterium | reverse complement strand
GGCGGCGGTCACGCACGAGTCCATCCCCCCGCTCACGAGCACGACCGCCCGGTCCGTTTTCCCGGATGTCCCTGCCATCGGATCACGCTCTCAATCGTACGGCCATGGCCTGGCGTCCGGCTGCGGCGCCGTCCCGCCGGTAGCTGTGAAACCAGTCCGGGCGGCAGCAGGTGCACCAAGGCCCCGGGACGATATTGGCAGGCGGCAC
>CAZGEE010000030.1:0-10382 GCA_964525035.1 uncultured Anaerolineales bacterium | reverse complement strand
CACCGAGACGCTGGGCAAGACCGCCGGCAAGGACGCCGCCAGCGGGAAACGGACGTACGTCTCGGTATACGGGCTGGACGAGTCCCGTCGGCAGGCCCGGGCCGAACTCGACGCCGCCCTGGAAGCCCTGGAGGATTTTGGCGCGGAGGCCAAGCCTCTGCGAGAACTCGCTCGTTTTTGTGTGGAGCGAGAGGCTTAGAAAACGTAGCATGCAAGGTTTGAATCTCGCGCTAACCGTCGAATCTCCCGGCCGTTTGAGCCGGGAGCGAGGGAACTCATGCTGCTGGACCGCATCCAATCTCCGGCCGACCTGCGCGGGCTGAGCCTGCAACAGTTGCAGCAACTCGCCGCGGAAATCCGCTACGAGATCACCAGCGTCGTCTCCGAGACGGGCGGCCACCTGGCGAGCAACCTCGGGGCCGTCGAACTGACCCTCGCCCTGCACCGCGTGTTCGACTTCCTGGAGGATCACCTGGTCTTCGACGTCGGGCACCAGTGCTATGCCCACAAACTGGTGACGGGCCGCGCGGACCGCTTTCACACCATCCGCTGCGAAGGCGGCCTCAGCGGATACCCGAACCGGGAGGAAAGCCCGTACGACCGCTTCACCACCGGTCACGCCGGCTCGAGCATCTCGACCGCCCTGGGCCTGGCCCTGGCCGAGAAAGCGGCTGGGCGAAACCGCCGGACCGTGGCCGTCGTCGGCGATGGCGCGCTGGGCAGCGGGCCCGCGCTCGAGGGGCTGAACCATGCCGGGACCGCCGACGCCAATCTTACGGTGATCCTGAACGACAACCAGATGTGCATCTCCAGCACGGTGGGAGCCCTGGCCCAGGCCTTCACCCGCGCGCGGACCAGCCACCTCTACCGGGACCTCAAGAGCGACCTGCAAGGCCTGCTCGACACGCTCCCGGTATTCGGAAACCGAATGGCCCAGACGCTTTCGGCCATCAAGGGGGCCGTCAAGGACGCCGTGGTCCCCGATCACGCGTTCGAACACTTCGGATTCCGCGTCCTGGGGCCGGTCAACGGGCATAACCTCCAGGAACTGATCCGCGTGCTCGAGGACGTCCGGGCTATGACGGGCCCCGTGATGCTCCACGTGTGCACGGAGAAAGGTCGGGGCTTCAAACCCGCGGCGAGCAACCCCGCGGCGTTTCACAGCGCGCGTCCGCACCTGGAGCGTAACGGCAAGGTCGCTCCGCAGGAGGCGAGCCCGGGGCGATCCTGGAGCCGGGCGGCCGTCGATGCGCTGACCGCCGAGGCCGAGGCCGACCCGCGCATTGTGGCGCTGACCGCCGCGATGCCGGACGGGACCGGCCTGTCGGCCTTCCAGGAGCGGTTTCCCGACCGGTGCTACGACCTGGGCATCTGCGAGGCCCACACGGTGGCCCTGGCCGCGGGACTGGCCGCCGGCGGCATGCGGCCCGTGGTGGGAATCTACTCGACGTTTCTCCAGCGGGCGTACGACCAGTTGTACCACGAGCTCTCGCTCAACAAGGACTTGTCGGTGGTCCTGCTGATCGACCGGGCCGGCATTGTCGGCGCCGACGGGCCCACGCACCAGGGCGCGTTCGACATCGCGTACCTGCGGAGCCTGCCGGGGTTTGCGGTGGCGGCCCCGGCGGACGAGGCGGAGCTCCGCGGGATGCTGGCCCGGGCCCTCGCGCGCGAGGGATCGACGGCCATCCGGTACCCGCGCGACCTCGTGCCGGACGAGCCTCTCTCGGACCGGCCCGTCGAGGAAGGCCGCGGGGCGGTCCTCCGCCACGGCTCCGACGGGACGCTGCTGGCCTACGGCGCGCCGGCCCGCGCCGCCGCGGAAGCGGCCGCCATGCTGGCTCGGGAAGGGATCGAGTTGACGGTCGTCTCGGCCCGCTACTGCAAACCGCTGGACGAATCGTTGCTGGAGAAGCTGTTGCAGGATTCGCCCTGGCTCGTTACCGTTGAGGAGGGAACCGAGGCGGGCGGCTTCGGCGGCGCCTGCCTGGAGACCGCGCAACGGCTCGGACTGGCCGCGAAATGCGCCGCCCGCGTCGCCCTGCCTGATCGGCTGATCGAGCACGGGGACCGGATTGCCCTGCTCCGGCGCCTCGGACTCGACGCCGAGGGAATCGCGGCCACGGTGCGGAACGCGATTCAATCGAGGTCGCGGCCTCACGTGCGGGCGGAGAAAAGCGATGGCTGAACGAACCGCCATCCTCATGGGCAACGTCGGACGCGACGAGGTGCGAGAGACGCTTGACCGCATTCGTCCCCTCGTCGAGAGCCACGCCGACGTGGTCGAGTTCGACCTGGAATCCGACCCGGCCCGGGTGCCGGAGTCGATCGACTTGGCGCTGGTGGTGGGCGGCGACGGATCGATCCTGAAGGCCTCCCGCTCGCTCGCCCCCGCGGGGGTGCCATGCATGGGGGTGAACATCGGCCGGCTGGGCTTCATGGCCGGGTTCCGCGAGGCCGACCTTCCGGACGCCCTGCCCACGCTGCTCGCCGGTGGCGGCCGCCGGCACGAGCGGATCATGCTTTCGATCCGGATCGAGAAACGCGACGGCCATCACCTGCAGAAGTCGGCCCTCAATGACGTGGCCGTCAGCTACGGCACCAGCCACCGGCTGATCGCCGTCACGGTGGACGTCGACCGGGAGCCCGTGGCCACGTACCGCGGCGATGGCGTGATGGTAGCGACGCCGACGGGTTCGACGGCCTACAACCTCGCGGCCGGCGGGCCGATCCTCCAGAACCGCCTCGACGCGGTGGTCATTACGCCGATCTGCCCGCACATGCTGACCCACCGCAGCATCGTCGTCGACGCGGACACGCCGGTGACCTTGCGGCCCACGGAAGATCAGCGGGAGTCCACCTGCATTATCGACGGGCAGCTGGCCGTCTCGCTGGTGACGGGCGACGTGGTGCACATCGGCAAAGCGTGGCACCGGTTCATCCTGATCGAGAACGAGAAACGGTCGGAGTTCTGCACGCTGAGGGAGAAACTGCACTGGGGCCACCCGCCGCGGTACGGCGTGTAGCCCACGAGACGGGAGTGTGCGGTATGCCGGAAGTTCGGATCCTGCGACAGTATTGCAAGGGCTGCGGCCTGTGCGTGGAGGTGTGCCCGGCGAAGTGCCTCCGGATGAGCGAGGAGGTCACCGACGCGGGCGTAAGGCCGGCGGAGGTGATCGAGACCGCCGAATGCACGGGCTGCCTGCAATGCCATACCATCTGCCCCGACGCGGCCATCGAGGTCTACGAGTAGAGCGAGAGCGGAGGAATCGAATCCATGGCCGAGAGCGAACGGGCACTTCTGACGGGCAACCAGGCCGCCGCCGAGGGCGCGGTCCGCGCCGGGTGCCGCTTCTACTTCGCTACCCGATCACGCCGCAGAACGATCTGCCGGAGTACATGTCGCGCCGGATGCCGCAGGTCGGCGGGACCTTCATCCAGGCGGAGAGCGAACTGGCGGCCATCAGCCTGGTGCACGGTGCGGCCGCGGCCGGCGGACGGGTCATGACCTCCTCCAGCAGCCCGGGCATCAGCCTGAAGCAGGAGGGCATCAGCTACCTCGCGGGAAGCGAGTTGCCCGCGCTGATCCTGAACGTGCAGCGCGGCGGGCCGGGACTTGGCGACGTCCGCTGCGCCCAGGGCGACTACTGGCAGGCCACGCGCGGGGGAGGCCACGGCGACTACTTCACGCCGGTCCTGGCGCCGAACTCGGTGCAGGAGACGTGCGACTTGGCCGGCCTGGGCCTGGAGCTGGCCGAACGGTGGCGGACCCCGGTCCTGCTGCTCTCGGACCAGCAGGTGGGCCAGATGATGGAGCCGGTCGAGCTGCCGCCCATGGCCGACGCGGAACTCCCGGACCGGCCGTGGGCGCTGAGCGGGGCCGAAGGCCGCCCCCGAAACCTCATCCGGAGTTTCTTCGGCCGGCCGGGCGAGCTGACGGAATGGAACAGGAAGCTGAAGGCGAAGTACGAGGCGCTGGCGGACCGGGAGGTCCGTTACGAAGACACGGCCGCCGAGGACGCCGAGGTGGTCCTGGTGGCCTACGGCACCAGCGCCCGGTTGTGCCGCGCGGTGGTGGACAACTGCCGGCGGGACGGCGTGAAGGTGGGGCTGCTTCGGCCGATCACGCTCTGGCCCTACCCTGCGGAGCCGTTGCGCCGGTTGGCCGAGAAGGGGAAGCGTTTCCTGGTCGTGGAGATGAGCTGGGGACAGATGGTCGAAGACGTGCGCCTGGCCGTCGAAGGGCGAGCCCCGGTCGAGCTGCTCTGCACCTTCGGCGGGGAAGTTCCGAAGTTGGCCGACATCCAGAAGAAGGCAACCTCCATGGCGCAGGCCGCGCAGCAGACCGCGTGAGCGCCGCCGCGGGCCATTGGCACCGTGAAACGGCGAAGCCGAAAGAAAGGACGTCAGGCATGGCCGAACCGACGACACAGCAACTCAAGGCGGGGCGACCGGCCGTGATGCCCCCCGTGCGCACGCACTACTGTCCCGGGTGCGGCCACGGCGTGGTCCACCGTCTGCTGGCCGAGATCATCGACGAACAGGACCTGCGCGGGCGGATCATCGGCATGGCCCCGGTCGGCTGCGCCGTCGTCGCCTACAACTACCTCGACATCGACATGTGCGAGGCGGCTCACGGCCGGACGCCCGAGGTCGCCGCCGGGATCAAACGCGTCCGACCCGACCGGCTCGTCTTCAGCTACCAGGGCGACGGGGACCTCGCGGCCATCGGGACCAACGAAATCCTGCACGTGGCCAACCGCGGCGAACCGATCACCGTCATCTTTATCAACAACACCTGCTACGGGATGACCGGCGGACAGATGGCCCCGACCACGATGGTCGGCCAGCGGACCTCCACGACGCCCGCGGGGCGGCAGCTCGTCGGCGAGGGTCCGCCCATCAAGGTGTGCGAACTGCTGGCCACCCTGGAACGCGCCGTGTACCTGCAGCGGTGCATGATCACCTCGCCGAAGGCAGTCCGCCGAACGAAGAAGGCCATCGAGCGGGCCTTCCGCGTCCAGGAAGAGGCAGCAGGGTTCAGCCTGGTGGAAATCCTGAGCCCCTGCCCCACGCACTGGCGCATGCCGCCCACCGAGTGCCCGGCGTTCATCGAAGAGCAGGTCGCCCGCGTGTTTCCCACGGGGGTCATCAAGGACACGGCATCGCCGCAAGCCGGTTGAGGCCCCGGAGTGAAAGGACGTGGTATGGAAGAACGCATCCTCATCGCGGGCGCAGGCGGCCAGGGGGCTCTTACCGTGGGCAAGTTTCTCGCCACGGTCGCGATGGACGCGCACCGGGTGACCTTTTTCCCGAGCTACGGGGCCGAGGTCCGCGGCGGAACGGCTCACTGTCACGTCGTCATCAGCGAGGACGAGATCGCCACCCCCGTCGTCGACCAGGCCACCACGATGATCATCATGAACCAGATGTCCTACCGGCGGTTCGCGGAAAACGTGCGGCCCGACGGGCTCCTCATGGTGAACGACTCGATGGTCCGATGCGACCCGACCCCGCGGTGCCGGCAGGTCGTCCGCATTCCGGCCACGCGGCTCGCCGGGGAAATGGGCGACATCCGCATCGCGAACATGATCCTGCTCGGGGCCCTGAACGCCCTGAAACCGGTGACCGAGGACGCGGCGTTCCTCTCGCTCATGGAAAAGACTCTCGGCAGGGACCCCTCGAAGGCCAAGATCCTCGAACTGGACAAGCAGGCCTACCGGACAGGGGCCGATCAGGCCCGGAAATCGGCCTGAGACCGCCTGCTCCTCCCGAACTCCTCGGCATCAAGCACCTGCCGCCCGGGAATGCCTTTTGCCCCCGCGAGGGACCGCGAATCCGAAAGGCCCGATCATAATTTCCGTAGCCCCATTTGAAGTGATTCGGAGACGGGCGTAGAATATATAGTCAGGAGCACGTTGTGGCCGATAGAAACCCAGGGCTCGGAGCGGGCTCGAGGCCGCAAGGGGGACGCCATGAACAGCAAAAAATGGACGGTGCCGGTTGCCTTGACGGCGCTGTGCCTGGCCGTGGGGCTCGGGGACGCCCAGGAGGCGGTGGACCTCCGCGTCAACCTCGCGACACAACCGGTGCACGGCAGGACCCCTTCGTTGACGCCGGACTACCGGTCGCTGTCGACTTTCTTTGCCACGGGGAACATACGAGCGGGGCGCGCGTTCCGGGGGAACCGGAATTTTCTCGAGGACCGCTATTTCCAGGGCTCGCTGAACAGTTTTTATCGCGACACCGTCGGAATCCAGGACATCCGGCAGGGCGTGAGCTACGGTCCCGGCCAACCGTACTACGAACCGGGCAGCCTGGGCGCCCGCGGAGGAACCGTCCAAGGCTACGTCGGCGGGACCGTGGATCCGTTCGGCCTGGTCGCTCCCGGTCGCGGCGGGACGATCCTGTCGTTCAACGTCCCGGAATCGCGAGATCGCGAGACGGCGGAGATGTTGACTGCGCAATTGCCCTCGTGGCAGGCCATCCGCTCGGCGCTGCAGCGTTCCGCCGCCGAACGGCGGGCCATGGAACGTGAAACGGACATCTCCCGCATCGCCGGAACATACACCACGCTCATTTCCCCCGGCGAGGAAGGCGAAAGGGCTGAGGAAATGGAGACGCTGCTGGAGTTCCCGTTCGGCATTCAGAACGAGGACGTGTCGCCCGAGCAGACGACGGCCGTACCTTGGGCGCCCGAGACGGCGCAGGAAACGGGCTTGCAGCGCGGCATTCGTCCGCTGGATTACCTGAGAGCCCGCTTCGGTGAGAAACCGTTCTTTGAAACCGAGCAGGAGGAATCCGGCCGCCGGCACGAGTCCCCCTTCAAGGCCATCGAGTTGCAGAGCCGGGAGCACTCCGGCGAGGCCGAGACGACGGAAACGGACGACCAGCAGTGGCGCAAGATCAAGGTCCCCGATCCATCGGAGGGACAGCGGTTCAGTCCGGGGGCGGAGCGGACGGTGCATCAGACGTACGACCGGGCTTGGAAAAAGTTACGGGAGGGTGCCTACGAAGCGGCGGCGGAGGCTTTCGAGGAAACCAGGAGGCTGAACCCGAATCGGACCTGGGAGGCCGCACGCGGAGAGGCGCTGGCCCGCCTTCTCAATGGCCAGTACTACATCGGCGCGTTCCTGCTCAAGACGTCGGTGCTTGAGAACCCCGGAGGCACGGACAAGGACTTTCGTCTCACCCAAGTGGTCGACCGGCCCGAAGACTGGAAAGCGGTCGAAGAGGAGCTGGCATCGGTTCTCGAAGAGTCGCCCGCGAGCCACTACCACGCGTTCGCGATGGCGTACTTGAAGTTGTTTACCGGCCGGCCACGAGAGGCGGAGCCTTACCTCAATACGGCTGCGGCCAGCCGGGAATTCCGCCCGGCGGTGGAAGTGCTTCGCGGCGAGGCGGCCCCCTGAGCCTCGGACCGGGCGGAAAGGACAAATCGTGACAGGCCGACCCGAGGCGCAGGCGGGCCGGCCGCTTTTTCACCCGATCCTCACGACCTTACAACACCGGGCAGATTGAACCGCGCACGCCGCCCGGTATAATAGGCCGACTATCGATCATGACAGAGAACCACGGAAACGATCGCCGAACGTCCACACAGCTTCCCGAAGCGCGACCCGGCTCCCGGGTACGGCTGCGTACCCCCGCGGCCGTGGTGGACAAAGGTCCGGCTGCCCCGTGGAAGCTCACGGACTTCGTGGACCCGGACACGCTTCAGCGGCTGCAGGACGGGTTTGCCCGGCTGTGCCGGGCCGCCGTCAGCATCCGCGACGGACAGGGGTACCGGATCACGCGGCCCAGTTGCCCCAACCGCTTCTGCACGCTGCTGACGGCCAAGCCGGACGTGGAGGAGGAGTGCCGACTGAGCAACGCGGCCTCGGGCAAGAAGGCCGCAAGCCGGGGTCGGCCCACCAAGTACGTCTGCCACGCCGGGCTGACGCAGTACGCCGCGTCGATCGAACTCGAGGGACACGTGCTGGCCACGGTGGTCCTCGGCGACCGGCCGGAGGAAAGGTTAAGCCGGGACACCGTGAACCGGCTCGCCCGCCGGTTCGGCGTGGACGAGGGCGATCTGTGGGAGGCCTCCCGGGAGATTCCACAGTGGTCCGACCGGGAGATGCAGTCGGCGATCGAGTTTCTCCAGCTCCTGGCCAACACGATCACGGAACTCTGTTACCAGGCGGCCCAGCTCCGCGAGCGGATCGAGGAGCTGACGGTGCTGGAGGAGACCGCGCGGATGCTCTCCAGCGGGTTCAACCTCGACACCGTCCTGAACAACATCGTCAAGACCATGGTGCAGGTGATCAACGTCAAGGCCTGTTCGCTGCGCCTCTTGGACGACTCGGACAAGGAACTGGTCATCAAGGCGACCTACGGGCTGAGCACGGGCTATCTCAAGAAAGGTCCCGTGCTGGTCGCGCGAAACGCCAACGACCAGAAAGCGCTTCGGGGCGAAGTGGTCAAGATCCGCGACATGGCCTCGGACCCGAACGTGCGCTACCCGGAGGAGGCCCGGCGGGAGGGCCTGGTCAGCTCGCTGGGGATCGGCCTGCTGGCGGGTGACCGGCCCATCGGGACCCTGCACGTCTACACCGGCTCGTTGCACGAGTTTACCGACGAGGAGGTTCGCCTGTTCCGGGCGGTGGCCAGTCAGGCGACCACGGCCATCGAGAACGCCAAGCTCCTGGAAGCCCGGTTGGCCAAGCGCCAGCTGGACCACGAGTTGGAGCTGGCCAGCGAGGTCCAGCGGAGAATGCTGCCCACCGAAGCCCCGCACATTCCGGGGGTCGACGTCCATGCCATGGCGCTGGCGAGCCGCCAGGTGGCCGGCGACTTCTACGACTACATCCCCATGCGCAAGGGCCGCACGGGCATCGCCATTGCCGACACCGTGGGCAAGAGCATCCCCGCGGCGATCATGACCGCCAGCGTCCGCAGCGCGCTGAAGTCCCAGGCGCAGAACATCTTCAAGATCGGCCGCGTCGTCGGCCGCGTCAACCGGATGCTGTGCGAGGATACCCAACCGAGCGAGTTCGTGACCCTGTTCTACGGAGTGCTCAACTCCGAGACCAAGCGGCTGGCCTACTGCAACGCCGGACACGATCCGCCCATGCTGCTGCGCAACGGGGACATCCGGCTGCTGGAAACGGGCGGCCCCTTGCTCGGCGTGATGGAAGATGCCACGTTCACGCAGAAGAGCATCGGCCTCCGCCCGGGCGACGTCCTGATGCTCTACACGGACGGACTCATCGACGCGATGAACGCCCAGGGCCGGCGCTACGGGCGCGACCGGCTCGCCGAGTCGCTTCGTCACCACGGCGCGGCAGACTGCCCGGCCAAGGAACTGGCCGTCGCCCTGGTGCGCGACGTCCGACGGTTCGCCGGCTACAGGCTCCGCACGGACGATCTGACCCTCGTGGTGCTTCGCGTCACCGGCAGCTAGGCGGCGGGCACGCGCGGCTCAGACCAGCACATCAGCAATGGCCAGCGCACCGAAGACCAGCCCCGCCGTGACGTTGACGCCGAAAAAGGCCCGGTTCACGCGGCCCAGGTCCCCCGGCCGGACGAGGCCATGCTCGTAGGCGAGGAGCGAGGCCAGGACGATCCCGCCGACCAGGTAGCCCCATCCCGGCCCGGGGCCGCCCGGTGCCGGAAGACCCGTCCGGCCGAGCACGTAGATCGCTCCCAGAAGGACGACCATCACCACGTGGTTGCCCCGGGCGAACCACAGGGCCCGGGCCACCCCGAACCGGGCCGGCACGCTGTGGAGGCCCGCGCGGCGATCATATTCGAGGTCCTGCAGACTGTAGAGGATGTCGAAACCGGCGGTCCAGAACGCCACGGCCGCGCCGAGAAGCACCGCCGGCCAGGCGAGCCCGCCGCGCAACGCGATCCACACGCCGCAAGGGCCAAGGCCAAGAGCCGCTCCGACAACCCAGTGGGACAGGAGCGTGAAACGCTTCGTGTAGCTGTAGCCGCACAGGACTGCCAGAAACGGAAAACACAAGGTGGCCGGCCACGGGTTGCCCCACAGCAGGTAGAACGCCACGGACACGGCCACGAGAACGCCCGCACCGCCGGCAGCCAGCCAGGCGACCGACCGCTTCGCCAGCCGCCCCGAGGGAATCACACGGTGCCGCGTCCGGGGATTGGCGGCATCCAGTTCCGCGTCGACCACCCGGTTGGTCGCCATGGCGGCGACGTAAGCCGCCATCATGGCCGCGGCCAGCAAGGCCCCTTCGAGCCACCCGGGCGCGCCTCCCCGCGCCCAGACGGCCGCAAGGGCCGCGAACGGCAAATCGAACAGCGCGTGCGGAAGCCGCACCGTCTCGACGAGCCAGACCAGCCGGCGCCACGCGGTCGCTGCCGTGCCACTCGCC
>CAZGEE010000029.1:0-10447 GCA_964525035.1 uncultured Anaerolineales bacterium | reverse complement strand
CTCGCGGCCATCGACATGGCCCACAAGGCCGGCTACACGGCCGTGGTCAGCCACCGCAGCGGCGAGACCGAGGACACGACGATCGCTGACGTGGTCGTCGCCACCGGCGCCGGCCAGATCAAGACCGGGTCGCTCTGCCGGACCGACCGCGTCTGCAAGTACAACCAACTCCTGCGAATCGAGGAGCAACTGGGCAAACACGCCGTGTACGGGGGAACGCTTTGCCGGAAGTAGGAGAGCAGCGCCGCCGGGGCCGGACGGGCGTCGGGTTCTGGTCGCTGGCGACCGTCGGACTGTGCCTGTTCGCGCTCAGCGTCCTCGCCACGCCGTACCGCGAGCGCCAGGCCGCCCGGCGGGAGTTGGCCGTCGAGAGGGCTCGCCTCAGCGAACTGCAACAACTGTCCGGCGAGCTTGAGGTGGTGGTCGAAGCGCTCGAGGACAATCCGCGGTACCTCGCGCGACAGATCCGCGAGGACCTGGGTTACTGTCGGCCGGGCGAGCAGCCTCTTTCGTTCGCTCCCTCGATGAGCGGCCCACGGATGAAGCCAGTCCGGCCCGAGGCGGTGCCACCCACGAGACTGGAGCGCCTGGCGAAGGAACTGAGCAAGCCGATGATTAAGTATTCCTCGCTCGCCGCGGGCTTGATGATGGTCGCCGCGGCATTCATCTGGTTCGACGCACCGACCACGCGACGTACCCCACGGCAGGAATCCCGCCGATAGGACTGAGGCAGCGCGGCACGCATGGGGCGCGGGGACACCCCTCCCTCCGGGAGAGCGGCATCCTGCCCCTTATGCAGCCGGTGCGAAGCGGCCAGGCTATCCGCACGGCTCTCCTGCCCGGGTCCGCCGTGGGAACCCGCCACTCGGGGTGTGCCGCCCGCCCCCGGCCGGGAGCGGGCTGGGCTCGCTTCGGCCTTGACAGCTTCTGAACGCGGTGCTAATGTTTTTCTTCTTCCCCGAGAACAGGTGGTCAGCCTGCCCTTGGATACGAAAGGCAAGACAACATGGGAAAAAGAATCCGGGTCGCGATCCACGGTGTCGGGAACTGTGCATCGAGCCTGCTGCAGGGAATCGCTCACTATGACCGCCAGCGGCGACGGAACAAAACCGAGGAGACGCTCGGCCTGATGCATTACTGGGTCGGGCCGTACGCCCCCGGCGACATCCGCGTCGTCGCGGCTTTCGACATCGATCGCCGCAAGGTGGGCAAAACCGTCGACAAGGCCATCTTCGCCCCGCCCAACTGCACGAAGGACATCCTGCGCCCCCTGCCCCGTTCGCGGGTCAAGGTGCAGATGGCCCCCGTCCTGGACGGGGCCGCGGAGCACATGAAGGAGTTCGCGAAGGATCAACGCTTCGAGGTCTCCCGCGCCAAGCCGGTCAACCTGACCAAGGCCCTCAAGGACTCCGGGGCCGAAATCCTGCTTAACTACCTTCCGGTCGGAAGCCAGAAGGCAACTGAACACATCGCGTCTGCCTGTCTCGAGGCGGGCGTGAGCCTGGTGAACTGCATTCCCGTGTTCATCGTGAGCGACAAGACGTGGTCCCGCGAGTTCGAGAGAAAGGGCATCCCGTGCGTGGGCGACGATGTCAAGGCCCAGATCGGCGCCACGATTGTCCATCGCACGCTGACCCGGCTCTTCGTGGAGCGCGGAGCGGCGCTCGACGCCACGTACCAGTTGAACGTGGGCGGGAACACCGACTTTCTGAACATGCTCCAGCGCGAACGCCTGTCCTCAAAGAAGATATCCAAGACCGAGGCGGTCCAGAGCCAATTGACCAACCCTCTTCCGGCCGACCAGGTCCACATCGGCCCGGCGGACTATATCCCGTGGGTCAAGGACAACAAGATTTGCTTCCTGCGCATGGAGGGCCGGGGATTCGCGGGTATTCCGCTCAACGTGGAGCTGCGTCTCAGCGTGGAGGATTCGCCGAACTCGGCGGGCGTGGCCATCGACGCCATTCGGTGCTGCAAGCTGGCCCGGGACCGCGGCCTGGCCGGCCCGCTGACCAGCATCTCCGCCTACACGATGAAGCATCCGCCGGAGCAGTTCACCGACAACGAGGCCCGGCAGATGGTTGAGGACTTCATCATGGGCCGGCGCGAACGCTGACCCTCGCGACTGCGAGCCGTCGCGCGACCCGGTGACGCTTCCGGAAACCGGCACATCGCCGGGACGGGACGTTCGCTGCCGACCGGGGCATTGCCGAGACGCTCCGCCTGTCCGGAAAGGTCGGGATTGAAGACTGTATCCCACTGGATCGGCGCGCTGTTTGTCTGGAGCCGGGACCAGGTAGCCGGAGGGCTGGTCCGCATCCGGATCACTCCGAACGTCCTCACGGTCGCCGGCATGGCCGTGACCTGTTCCGCGGCGGTGATGCTCGGACTCGGGCACTGGCTCATAGCAGGGTTCCTCCTGGTCGCGGCCGGGGCGGCCGATATGCTCGACGGGGCGGTGGCCCGCATCGCGGGGAAGCGGACTCCGTTTGGCGGTGTGCTCGACTCCACTTGCGATCGGGTGGGCGACTTCTCTCTTGTGGCGGGCCTGGCCTACTACTACCTCGTACGGCTCCCGACCACCTCCGGCGGCCCGCCTAACCTGACGTATGGTTTTCTCGCCGGGCTCGCCGCCATCAGCAGCATGCTCATCAGCTACCTGCGTGCCCGCGCCGAGCCGCAAGTACCGTCCTGCGATGTCGGCTTCTGGAGGCGGGGCGAAAGGTTCGCCGCCGTGCTGATCGGGAGTTTTGCCGCCAATCCGGCCATCATCCTCTGGGAGTTGGGCCCCTGGGCCGCCCTTACCGCGCTCTACCGGTTGCTCTACGTTCGCCAAGCCCTCGGGGGGCGACCCTTCCGCGACGCCAGGCCCCCGTGGCATCGCCTGGTGTTCTTCGACGAGCCACGCGGGTCCCTGGCTTACGACATTCACACCGGGACTGCGATTGCGCTGCTGATTTTTCTGCGGCTGCCCGAGGCGGACCCGCTCCGACAGGCCCTGCAGCAGATGGCTCCCGGATAAATATTTGACCCCTCCGCCTGCGCGGGGTAACATACCTGCTACGTGGCCTGGTGGGGGCAAGAGGCCGGGCATCTGGGCCTCGGTTTCGCCAGCGGACCCGTTCGGGGTGATTGCCGCACGACCCAGGCAAACCGGTGCAAGGAGGCGACTCATGCGACACGGTTTCTCTGTACTTCTGGCAGTGGCGACAATTCTCGCGGCATCGCTGACGGGTTGCGAGGAGAAGCAGACCGTAGGCGAGCCCCCCATCGAGCTTGGACTTGCGCCCGGTGAGACCGTTCCTTACGACGAGAGCGCCGAGGTGGCCGAGGTCCCCGCGTCGCCCGGGCCGGCCGAACCGGAAAAACCGACGACCTCGGAACCGCCGATGAAGACCGACACGCCGTGGGAGCGCGTCGAACCGGCTCAGCCGGCGCAGCCCGAGGTGGCTCAGACTCCGGGGATGGAGCGCAAGGCCCCTTCGTACTACACCATCCGCAAGGGCGATACCCTGATCCAACTGGCCCGGCGTTTCTACGGCGACCCGGCCAAGTGGAAGGAAATCTGGGACCTCAACCGGAACAAGATTTCCGACCCGAACCGGATCTATCCAGGCACCGAGATCCAATTGCCCCAATAGCCAGTCGTGGCGACCCATTTTCGATTCTCCGCAAGCGGCGACTCCGGTCGCCGCTTTTTGCTTGGGCACGGTGGCCGCCGCAGGGGCGTTGACGTCACGAAAGGCCCCTGCTACCTTGTCGCAGGCGGTCCGCCAAAAAGACTTTCCCTCCGGGGCACGATGGGGTTCCCGCGCGGGCCACATCCAGGCGCTCCGGCCGGAGCCCGGAGGGCAGCGGCAGTCCCGGCGCGGCTAATACGCAGGCAAAGCGGTTCAGTGGAAGGCCCGGTGGCACTTCGCATCGACGACAAAGTCCAGTACGTCAAGGGAGTCGGGCCGGCGCGGGCCGAGATGTTCGCCCGGCTCGGCGTGGAGACGGTCCGCGACCTCCTCCTGCTGTTTCCCCGGGATTACGAGGACCAGGGCGACGTCCGTCCGATCAGTGAACTCCGCAGCGGAACCAAGCAGACGATCGTCGCCAAGTGCCTGGAGGTGCACGTGGCGCGCTGGCGGCACGTGGAAGCGGCCTTCGCCGACGAGAGCGGAAGCATCAAGGTGGTCTGGTTCAACTCCCCGTTCCTCCAGGACCGCTTCCGGCCGGGACAAACCTATCGGCTAACCGGTCGCGTTGCCCTTTACCGACGACACCTCCAGATGCAACACCCCGGCTTTCGGGAGGTCCCCGAGGGAACGACCGGTTTCGAAGGTCCGCGGATCGTCCCGATCTATCCGGCCACCGAGGGCCTCCAAAGCCGCAGCATCCGCCGGGTCGTCTCCAACGCGCTCGATGCCTGCCAGGGCGAGATGCCGGAGCTGTTCACCCCGCCCGAGCTGGCGCGGCTGTCCATGCCGAGCGGACGTGCGGCTATCCGCGAGCTTCACCGGCCGACCAGCACGAAGGCGGTCGCCCGGGCCAGGCGGCGCATGGCCTTCGAGGAGTTCTTCCTCATGGAGCTGGCGGTCATCCTGCGGCGACGCAGCATGAAGCGCCTCCACGACGCGCCCGTCATCCGGACCTCCGACGCCGTCCACGCGCACATCCGCAAACGTTTCCCGTTCCGCCTCACCCAGGCCCAGGAACGGGCCGTCGGCGATATTCTCCGCGACATCGCTCGGCCCATGCCCATGACCCGCCTCGTGCAGGGCGACGTCGGAAGCGGGAAGACAGTTGTGGCGCTCTATGGCATGTTGGCCTCCGTGGCGGCCGGCTACCAGTGCGCGATCATGACGCCGACGGAGGTCCTGACGGAGCAGCACTTCCGGAGCATCGAGCGTTACCTGGCCGGGTCGCGTGTCCGGCGGCAACTGCTCACCGGGGCGCTCAGCGCCGGCGAGCGCCGCCGCGCGCTCGAACGGATCACCGAAGGGGAAATCGACATCGTCATCGGAACGCAAGCCCTGATCCAGGAAGGCGTTAGGTTCAAGAAACTCGGTTTCGTCGTGGTCGACGAACAGCACAAGTTCGGTGTTCTCCAGCGAGCCCGGTCGCGCTGGCAGAACGCGGGTGAGGAGAAGGTCATGCGCCCGCACTACCTGGTGATGACGGCCACGCCGATCCCGCACGCTCGCGCTGACGGTCTTCGGGGATCTCGACGTCAGCGTGATCGACGAGATGCCCCCCGGCCGGCAACCGGTCACCACACGCTGGGTGCCTCCCGGCCAGGCCGGCACAATGTACGAGCACGTGCGCCGTGAGGTGAGCGAGGGACGACAGGTCTACGTGGTGTGTCCGTTGGTCGAAGAGTCGCAGGGCACCGATCTCAAGGCGGCCACCGAGGAAGCCCGGCGCCTGAAGCAGGACGTGTTCCCGGACTGCCGAGTCGACCTGCTGCACGGTCGCATGAGCACCGACGAAAAACAACGCGTCATGGGCCGGTTCCGCGCCGGCACGAGCCACATTTTGGTCTCGACCATTGTGATCGAGGTCGGTGTCGACGTTCCCAACGCGACGACGATGATCATCGAGCACGCGGAACGCTTCGGGCTGGCCCAGCTACACCAGCTTCGCGGGCGGATCGGGCGCGGACGTCACGAAAGCACGTGCTACCTTGTCGCGCGGCCCACGACCGAGCCGGCTGAGCGGCGGCTTCGGATCATGACGGAGACGACAGACGGTTTCCGGATCGCCGAGGAGGACCTGAAGCTCCGAGGTCCGGGCGAGTTCTTCGGGACCCGGCAGCACGGGCTGCCCGAGCTTCGCGTCGCCAGCCTCGTCGACGACTATGACCTGCTCCAACTGGCGCGGGAGGAAGCCTCCGCCCTGGTCAGGAAGGATCCGCAGTTATCCAGGCCCGGGCACGCCGCGCTCCGGGAATCGCTCCTGGCACGGTATGGCAAGACGATGGAGTTGGTCGAGGTGGGCTGACCGACCGGCAGCCGCAACGACCGGCGAAAAACGGTAGCCAGTCCTCGGACGCAGGGCTATAATCCTGTTCGTAAGAACAGGGGGCGAGTTTCACGAGAGATTGAAGGGTTCGCGATGCTGGATGCCGCAATCGAGCAATTGAAATTCAACGACCAGGGGCTGATTCCCGCCATCGTGCAGGATGCGGAGAACAGCGAGATCCTGATGATGGCCTGGATGAATGCCGAAAGCCTGAAAGCCACGGTTCAGACGGGCAAAACGCACTTCTGGAGCCGGAGCCGACGGAAATTCTGGATGAAGGGCGAAACCAGCGGCCACACGCAGACCGTGGTCTCCGTAACGACGGACTGCGACAAGGACACGCTGCTCGTCCGCGTGAAGCAGCAGGGCGGCGCCTGTCACACCGGGTACCGGAGTTGTTTCAGTTGGCACCTCGAGGACGACCGGTGGATCGAGCGGGGGCAGAAGGTGTTCGATCCGAACGCGGTCTACAAGAAGTGAGCCGGCCGCCGGCTCGCCGTCACGCCGTTCGAGGTCGCCCGGGCATCTCCGTCCCGCAGACCGAGTGAGAACGCATGGCGAATCAGCAAGACCACCAGACCGGAGCCCGTGGAGAGCAGATGAGACCGCTGCGGACTGCGGTGGTCGTGGCGAGCCTGCTGGCCGTCTGCGTTCTGGCTTTCGAATACGGCTTCCGGCCGGGTCCCACGGGACGCTGGGTGGCCCGTATGCTGGAGGTCCTCCTCTTCGGGTTCTACACGGCGCATTCCACGATTCGCCTGATCCGCTCGGCCGATCGCCGACAGCATCTCCGTTCCGTGTGGTACGAGTTCCTGGTCGTCCTTCTCGTGGTCGCGGTGCTCGCGGGCCTGGCGTTCAGCGATCTCGACGGAGCCGACAAACTTCACCATGCCGTCCTCGCGGTCCAACTGGGCATCTTTCTTTTCCTGCTGATCCGCGTCACGGAGCTTTTCCGGCTGATGGGCACAAGCCGGTTCCGCCCCGCGCAGTTGTTTGTCACCAGCTTCCTGGTGCTCATCGCGCTGGGGACCGGCCTGCTCATGCTTCCCGCGGCAACGGGCCAGTGGCTGCGGGTTGACGACGGGGAATCGGTCACAACGCTTCGGGGAAATGTCGTTCGCCACACGGACGCCGGGCTATGGTTTCAGTCCGGACAGGGCTACCGATTCGTCCCTGCGAGTCGGATCACCGAACTCGGCAAAGCGGGCTCCGCGGAGTGGTCCACCGCGCTGTTCACCGCCACCAGCTCGGTGTGCGTTACGGGCCTGATTGTCGAATCGACGGCCGGATACTGGTCGCACTTCGGCCAGACCGTTATCCTCGTGCTGATCCAGCTCGGCGGGCTGGGCATCATGACCTTCGGGGCCGTCTTCGCAATGCTGCTCTGGCAGAGCCTCGGCTTCCGTCACAGCGCGGTCCTGAAGGACATGATCAGTCCGACCATGTCGATCCAGGTGGGCCGAGTCCTGGTTTTCATCCTCGCGTCCACGCTCTTGCTCGAGGCCCTGGGCGTTTGGAGCCTCTGGGGCATGTGGGACGAGCCGGGCATGACCGGGGGACAGCGCCTGTTCTACAGCGTGTTTCATGCCGTCAGCGCGTTCTGCAACGCCGGGTTCTGCCTGTACGACAACAGCCTGGTAGCGTACCGGAACACCGTCCGGGCCAACCTGGTGTTCCCGCTGCTGATCATCATCGGCGGCCTGGGATTCATGGTAACCTATAACCTCAGCCGGATCGGGCGCTACGGTCTCGGCCGCATCCGCCACCGGCTCAGGGGGCGCGTGGCGAAACCCCAACTCGGTCGACGCAAGCTTACGCTCCAGACCAAGCTCGTATTCGTCACGTCGGCCGTACTGCTGGCCGTCGGCGTGATCCTGATTTTCCTCTTCGAGACGATGCCCAACGCGAGCCAAGTCGGAACGCTCGGGCAGGAGCGGCCTTTCATGGCCGAGGCGGCGCCGGCCAACCGGCTCGCCCATGCATGGTTTCTGAGCGTCACCGCCCGGACCGCGGGATTCAACACGGTGCCAACGAAGGAGCTCACCGACAGCACAAAGTTCCTGACGGTGGTGCTGATGTTCATCGGTGCGAGCCCCGGCTCAACCGGCGGAGGAATCAAGACCGTCACCCTGGCGGTGGTCATGTGCGGGATATGGAGCCTCCTGTGCAACCGCCCCTCGCCCCAGGCTTTCCGGCGCACGATTCCGCAGAACATCCTGATCCGAGCCCTCGTGATCGCCACGATGAGCGCGGGTCTGGTCGTGGTCGCGACGATGGTCCTCTCCGTCAGTCAGGCGAACATCAGCTTCCTCGAAGCCCTCTTCGAGGCGACCAGCGCCTTCGGTACCGTCGGCCTGAGTACCGGGGCAACCGGCACGTTGAACTTATTGGGCCGTCTGCTTATCATAACGGTGATGTTCGCCGGGAGAGTGGGCCCGCTGACGCTGTTCATCGCCCTGCCGCTGGGAACCAAGCGGCAGGAATATGCCTACGCGGCCGAGACGGTAGCGCTCGGCTGATCCCCTCAGGAGCGAAGAGCCATGAAACGTTACGCGATCATCGGCCTGGGACGCTTCGGTCGGCGCCTCGCGGCCAGCCTGACCGAGCACGGCCACGATGTCGTCGCCCTCGACCAGCGCCAGGAACTGATCGAGGAAATCCGCGACGAAGTGGCCCTGGCGGTGCGCCTCGATGCCACGGATCCCCAGGCCTTGAAAGCGCAGGACATCGACAAGGTGGATGCCGCCGTCGTGACGATCGGCGAGCACTTCGAGGCCAACGCGCTGGCCACGGCCACGCTCAAGGAACTCGGCATCCGGCAGGTCATCAGTCGGGCGGCCACGCAGATTCAGGCAAAAATCCTTTCCCGCATCGGAGCGGACCAGGTGATCAGCCCGGAGGACGAGAGCGCGGTCCGCCTGGGCCGACAGCTTTCGAAACCGAACATCATGGAGTTCGTCGAGCTCACCGAAGGGCACAGCCTGGTGCAGATCAAGACGCCCAAGGTGTTCCATAACAAGACCCTGGGACAGATCGACCTGCGAAAGAAGTACAAGGTCAACCTGGTTGCCATCAAGAAACAGGTGAGCACCGTCCGCGCCCAGGGCGAGGAAACCACCGAGGAACAGGTCATCGACGTGCCGATGGCCGACACCGTCATCCGGCCCGATGACATTCTGGTGATCGTCGGCGCAACGGAGAACCTGGCCCGCCTTCCGGAGTGACTCCCCACATTTGCAGGCACGGGCGCCGGCGTGCGGCGTGAAAGCGTGCATTCAAAAGCCGGAGGGCTAACTTTTCCGGGCCCCCTTGGCGGAGCGGGCCCGCGTGGTCACCGGTTTCTCCTTGGGCTCGATCGAGCCGAGGTCCATGCTTTCCACCTGCATGATCTTCTTGACCCGCCGCAGGTGCCGCCCTCCTTCGAATTCAACGGACATCCAGATGCCCACCATGCGGCGCATCAACTCCTCGCCCAGGAGGTCTCCTCCCATGCACAGGACGTTGGCGTCGTTGTGGCGACGGCTCATCTCGGCGGTCAACTCGTCGTGACACAGCGCGGCGCGGATGCCCGGCACCTTGTTCGCGGCCATACACATGCCGATGCCGCTTCCGCACATGAGGATGCCCCGCTCCGCGTCCCCGCGGCGCACCGCGTCACAGACAGGCAGCGCAAAGTCCGGGTAATCCTTGGACCGATCGCTGTGGGTGCCGAAGTCCGTGATGTCATGCCCCATCTGCGTCAGCACCTGCTTCACGTGTTCCTTGGCCTGGTACCCGCGATGATCCGACGCTATAGCCACCTTCATGCGAACCGCTCCTCCACGCGTTTGCGCACCGCCCGCTCGATCTGGTCGGCGCATCGGCTGTATGCCTCAGCCCCCCGCCCGACCGGATCCTGGATTTCCCGCCCCTCCGGATCCAGCAGAAAAACTCGTTCCAGGGCCTCCGGCGCCAGGGCCAGAACCGAATCCCGGTGAGAGCGCGTCATACAGAAAATCGCGTCCGCCTCCCGCACCCGCTCCACGGAAAGCGGATGTGTCTTGTGCTCGCCGATCTCCGCGCCCCGTCGGTCGGCTTCGGCCGAGGCCTCCTCGGACACGTCCCGCCCCGGCGGTGCGAAAACCCCTGCTGATAGGATACTCACTCCATGCTCCGACACAAGAGCTTCGACCGAACAATTCAGGCGACGGGCCACCTCCCGCTTCGCCAAGGCCTCGGCCAATGGACTGCGGCACGTATTCCCCGTGCACACGAACAGCAACGTCAACCGACCCAGCTTCTCCAGGTACCGCTGACTCAGCACCCCTTCGCGGACCACCGTCCATCCGTCTCCACGAACCCGCACAATGGTGCTCGCCGCGGCGTAGCGCGTGGGCCCGCCGTCGATGATCAGCGGCACGCGCCCGTCCAGTTCGCTCAGCGCCTGCCCGGCCTCGAAAGG
>CAZGEE010000028.1:7606-10535 GCA_964525035.1 uncultured Anaerolineales bacterium | reverse complement strand
GCTTCGCGTAGCGGCCCAGCCAGCCTTCCGTGATCTTCGGCTCGGGCTCCTTCCATGCCTTGCGCCGTCGCTTGAGCTCACCCGCCGGGATCTTCAGGTTCAGCTTCCGTCCCGGGATGTCGATCTGAATCTCGTCGCCTTTCTGGACCAGTCCGATGGGCCCGCCGGATGCCGCTTCAGGCGACACGTGGCCGATGCACGGCCCGCGGGTCCCCCCACTGAATCGGCCGTCGGTGATCAGGGCCACCTTGTCGGACATGCCCTGGCCGACGAGCGCGGCCGTGGGGCTCAGCATCTCGCGCATGCCAGGTCCGCCCCGAGGTCCCTCGTAGCGGATCACCAGCACCTGGCCGGCCTTGGCCCGCCCGGCCAGGATGTACTTCATTGCCTCCTCCTCGCTGTCGAAGCAGACCGCCTTGCCCGAGTACTTCATCATTTGCGCACTCACGGCCGCCTGCTTGATGATGCACCCGTCGGGCGCCAGGTTGCCTCGCAGCACGGCAATGCCCCCCTCCGGCCGGTGGGCGTTCTTGACGTCTCGAATGACGTCTTCATCGAGCACCCGGGCTTCCTGGGCGATCTGCCGTATACTCTTCCCGCTGACGGTGACCTTGCAGTTGTTCAGCCGTGTGCCAAGCCGCTTGAGCACCGCCGGGATGCCGCCCGCGGCGTCGAGGTCCTCCATCATGTAGTCGCCGGCGGGACGCAGCCCGGTGATGTAGGGGATCCGCCGGCTCACGTTGTCGATCGTCTCCAGGGGGAGCTCCACCTCGGCCTCGTGGGCCATCGCGGGCACGTGCAGGCACGTGTTCGTCGAGCCGCCCAGGGCCATGTCCACCGCCAGGGCATTTTCGATCGCCTGTCGTGTCATGATCTTCCGCGGCGTCACGTCCTCGCGGACGAGCTGGACGACGCGTTCCCCGCTGGCATAGGCAATCCGCTCTTTCTTTGCGCTGACCGCCACCGCCGTAGCGCAGCCGGGCAGGCTCATTCCCATGGCCTCGGTCAGGCACGCCATCGTGTTGGCGGTGTATGCGCCCTGGCAACTTCCCGCCCCGGGGCAGGCCTCCAGCTCGAGGTGCTCGAGCTCCTCGTCCGAGAGCTTGCCGGCCTGGCGCTGCCCGACGGCCTCAAACGTGTCGCGGACCAGGCTCAGGCGCCGGCCGGCATAGTGTCCTGCCAGCATGGGCCCCGCGGTCACCACGACCGTCGGCAGGTTGAGCCTCGCTGCGGCCATCAGCATCCCCGGCGTGATCTTGTCGCAGTTGGTCAGCATCACCACGCCATCGAGCCGGTGGGCCTTTATCACCGTTTCGACCATGTCGGCGATCAGCTCACGGCTGGGCAGGCTGTAGTGCATGCCCTCGTGGCCCATGGCGATCCCGTCGCAGATACCGGGAACGGTGAACTGAAAGCTGATTCCGCCCCCGGCGTGAATTCCCTTGGCGATGGCGCTTTCGAACCGCCGCATGTTCACGTGGCCCGGGATCAGTTCCGTGTGCGAACTGCAGAGCCCGATGAGCGGTTTCTGAAGGTCCGCGGGGGATTTCCCGGTGGCGTAGATGAGGGCCCTGTTGGGCGCCCACTGGTAGCCGCAGCGGAACTTCTCGCTTCTCAACTCGAGACCGGTCCTGGCCTTGCCCTTTTTCTTGCGGGTTTTCCTCTTTGCCTTTGCCATTGCCAAGATCCTTAAGAAGGCGCTGCGCGGGCCGTTTGCCGGGAGGCGCCACCGTAGCCCTTTCGCACACTGCCGCTCGGGTCTGTTGTTCTCTATCCCAAATGCGTCAAACGGCCTTTGGCGGCCGTCGGCGAACACCCTTTGCCGCGGGAATTCGCCAGAGACAAGTGCGGCACCTAAAGGCCCGTTTCCGAGGCATGAGCCGAACCGCCGCCGGTCCGGCCCCCTGGCCCCTGCACGAGGCCGACCCCATGGGAAACGGGAGTCTGCGTAAGTCAGACAAAGCATAATAACGGCGTCAGCACTTGCTGTCAACGAATATCGCGAGCCCAGTGAACACGTATCCGTCTCGGGGAGGCTACAGGCAGGGAACCCCACTCTTATCTATCGCGTGAGAGCCGCATCGCCGGCCGGGCGAACTTTCCAGGCGACGATCTCAAATGGGGTCAGCGCGACGGGTTGCCCCGCCCTCACGGTGGGCGACCCTTGTTTCAGCGGTACTAATTCGCGGTACGCTTCCCCGGAGAAAGAGGTGCGGAGCGTGTGCGGGTTCGGATTGGCGGCAAGGAGGAGCCTTTCCCCGTTCCGCCGGTGGACGACCGAGTCCGCCCATGCGGCGTCGGCGGTCAGCCCCCTGGCCAGCCCCGATTCAAAGGCGAGGAATTCGATGGTGGCGGGAGACACGTGGCCCGGCAGGGTGAAAACGCCGCCTCGCCCGGAGGGAATCAGTTCCAGCCCGAGCCCGGTCAGTCCCCCTCCGATACGCCGGGCCAGGACGTCGTTGCGCCGCATCGTCTCGTCAAGCAGAGGAATGCGCGGGCCGACCGCCAGGAATCCGCCTGCTTCCACGTAGGAAGCCAGTTTCTCCATGGCCTGCGCCGAAAGCACCTCGAGGGTGGGGCAGATGATCAGGGCGTAGCGGGTCAGGACGTCCAGGGGCATCCGCGTGTCGGCTACGACGAACGAATGTTTCGCTCGCGTGGCGAGGTCGGTGACCTTCTTGAGCAGAGCGGGGCCTTCGGTCTGAAGGGGGCGTTCGAAGCCGAAAGTGCGTCCCGCGTGCCCCCCTGCGGCCAAGCGCTTCAACCGCCCGTAAACGTGGGGATAAAGGATCAGCATTTTTCCGTCCGCCTTCCAGTGCCCGCGTCCCAGGGCGCTGAGCAGGTCCGCGTCCTCGCCGGGGTTCCTGCGTGCGGGAAGATCCTCCGGGGCGGCGCCGTGCATCAACGCGGCGCGCAGCGCCAGCCGCGA
>CAZGEE010000028.1:0-7596 GCA_964525035.1 uncultured Anaerolineales bacterium | reverse complement strand
CGAAGACCGAGGCCCGGGACGGGGTTCCAGGAGGCCGCACACTTGCGCTACCGTAAGGGGCCGATGGTCAGGCAGCCTCCACCGGGCGAGCAAACGGGCGCGGAAATAAAGGGTGGAGTCGCGGGCGGGACCAACGGACCTCGCCGCGACCGGCGGAAGGTAATCTGCCAACTCACTCCCCGGGGGGCGACGCTCGCGCTGCTCGGCATACTCCTCGCGGTCGAGGTAGGGCGGGAGGTCCTCCTTGGTCTTCGCTTCGAAGCCGGATGGCGGACGGACCTGGTCGAACGACTCGAACCGGGATCGCCATATGCCATTGAGCGTGGCCACGTCCCCGTACTTCTCGCGTAACCAGTCGCCGAATTCTTCCACGGGGTCACTCCGCGAGCCGTAGCCCGAGCCGCTGAGCATGGGCTTTCAGGTCGATGATCTCGTCCTCCGTGGGCCCTCGGTTGATTTCAGCGAACTCGACGGCCCGGTGGAGGGGGCGATACTGGCCCATGACGTTGACGAAGGTTCGGGGGCTGATGCGCTCGGCCAGGAAGTCGAGGATACTCCGGCCCTCGTCGGTCGCACCGGGCATGACGAGGTGCCGGACCAGCAGTCCGCGCCGAGCGATCTCGTTCTCCATCACGAGGTCGCCCACTTGGCGGTGCATCTCGACGAGAGCTTCGCGAGCCCGTTCGGGGTAGTCGGGCGCGTCGGCGTAGCGTCGGGCCGAGTCGGTGTTCCAGAATTTGAAGTCGGGCATGTAGATGTCCACCGCTCCGTCCAGTAGCCGCAGGGTCTCGACGCTCTCGTAGCCTCCGCAGTTGTACACGACGGGCACGCGGAGGCCCCGGTCGATTGCGAGGTTTACGACCTCGGCCATCTGCGGGGCGTAATGCGTGGGGGTCACGAAGTTGACGTTCTCGCACCCGGCGTCGGCCAGCCGAAGCATGGCATAGACCACGTCCTCGACGGTCCACCGGGCCCCCTGGACGCCGTGGCTGATGTCCCGGTTCTGGCAGAACACGCACTGGAGGTTGCACCCGGCGAGGAAGATGGTTCCGGAGCCCCCTGTGCCGACCAGGACGCGTTCCTCGCCGAAGTGCGGTCCTGTGCCGGAGACAATAAGCTCCCGGGGGGCCTTGCAGTATCCCAGATGACCGTTCTCGCGACCGGCCCCGCAGTTGCGTGGACAGAGGCGGCACGGTGCCTGTCGGCGCTGCAGCGCTGCGAGGTCTTCCCGGGTGGCGGACATGGCATGGGCAATTATAGGATGGGAGCGTCAAACCGTCCAGCCTGGCCCGGGACGGGCACTATGGTCCTGCGGCGCGGCGATTTCGTGTTGACATCGTTTCCTCCCCGGCGTAGCTTAGCCGGGTCCGGGCCGTTGCGGTCGTCCAGTCGGGGAAAGGCGTCGGCTTGCCCATGAAGGTATTGCTCTTTTCCAGCAACGAGTCTCTGGTTGAAACATTTCAGGCACTGTGCTCGCGGGAGCTTCACGAGCTGCACGTAAAGCGGCGGTGGTCCCGGGCTGACGGGGACTCCCGGAGCGTGGTTTTCCTCGACCTGGCCTGCGTGGGGTCTGCATCGGCACTGGAGCCCGACGACCTTCGCCGCACGGGGAGCGTGGTGTTGCTGTGCCCGCGCGAGAAGGAGAGCGAGCTGGACGAACCGGTGGTCGCCGCGGCCCGCGATGTCCTCTTCACGCCCGTGAAACAATCCGTCCTGCAGTGTCGGCTTCGCCTCTGGGACAGCATTTCCCGGCAGCAGGAAGACCTGGAGATCCTGGGCCGCCGAGTGGACGAGCTGGCGAGCGAGAGCGATCACCAACATTCCGTGATGCACGACGCCAGGATGAGCCGGCAACTGGCGGGCCGGAACCGATCCCGACTGGACCAGATTGTCACGAAGACGCAAATGGTGACGCGGCTCAGCCGGCTGATCAACTGCCTGGACCTTCAGACGATCGTGGAGGCCTGTATCGAGCGCGTGCCGTTGCTGGTGGACGCCCGGTTCGCCTCGCTCTACTTCCACGATCAGAAGAGCGGACACCTGATCCTGGAGCGTCACAATCATCCTCGCAAGATCGCGGACCGGCTGGAGCTCTCGATGGTGGTGAACTCCCCGATGAGCCTGGCGATCGAGCGGAGGAAGCTCATCCTGATCGAGGACTTCGAGCGGTTCGAGCGGGAGGAAGGCATCGCGCTGGACCGGGGCTTCAAGGAGCACTACAACACGGGGAGCTGTATCATCGCGCCGCTGATGAGCGGGCACCGGGTGATCGGCGTGCTGAACCTGGCGGACAAGGTGACGGGGGAGCCGTTCGACCGGGAAATCGACCTGCCGTCCATCGAGCAGCTCTGTGAACTGATCGGAGCGAGCATTTATAACATCGAGCTGTTCCAGGAGGTGGAACGGCAGGCCAAGACCGACGGGCTCACGGGGTTGGCCAACCGGACCAGCTTCATCAATCAACTGGGCAAGGAATTCGACCGGGCGGAGCGCTATCGTTCGAATCTCAGCATGCTGATGATCGACATGGATCGGCTCAAGGAGATCAACGACACGCACGGGCACCAGGCGGGGGACCTGGCCTTGAAGCACGTGGCCGAGGTGATCCGCGCCTCGGTGCGGACCTCCGACCTTCCGGCCCGGTACGGGGGAGACGAGTTTTCGGTGGTGCTGGTGGAAACGGGGTTGCGGCAGGCCCAGGCGATGGCCGATCGATTGCTCGCCGCGATCCGGAAGCGCCCCCTCGAGCTGGAGGGCGAATCCCTGCCGCTCAGCCTCAGTGTGGGCGTCGGCCAGTACGGCAACGATGCGACGCCGGAACATTTCATCAACCGGGTGGACGAGGCCCTGTACCGGGCCAAGCAGGAGGGCCGCGGCCGGGTGGCCAGCGCTGCGTCCCCCGCCGCAACAGTCGATGCGGACGAGCGGTGGAGACGGCGTCGAAACTGAAAGATCCTTCCGCTAAATCCTGAAGCCATCCTGTTTTAGTATCCGATAACCTGAGAAGGGAGTTCCGTGCCAGGGCCCCGCCGACGGACGACGGGCATCTTCGCAGCGCAGCGGGGGAAGAGGACACGCGCAATGGTGGACTTCGGCTCGAGCGGGAACGTGCATTTTACCTTTCGGTGCAACACGCGACGCCAGGTATATATCGCAGGGGACTTCAACGACTGGGATCCGCAGGCGACGCCGATGATCCCCGACCGCACCGGTTTGTGGCACCACACCCTGAAACTTTCCCCCGGCACACACGAATTCCGGTACTACGAGGAGGGGGGCACTTGGCACACCGATTACGCCGCGTGCGGCGTAGTCCGCAACGGGCTCGGCGGGTTTAACAGCGTGGTCGAAGTGGAACCGCCGGTGCGGCTTCGCGCCGTGCCTCGCCGCTATCCGTTCAGCGGAGCCGCGGTTGCCTCGGCCTTGCCGGTTTCCCCGGAGCACTGAGCGGGAACCTGCGGATCCGCCCGCGCGGCCTTTCACCTTCCGGGACTCTGCAATCCTAATCGATGGGGTTGGCCACCAGGCCCGAGAGCAGCTTGGGGTAGAAGTGGGTGGTCTTCTGGGGCAGCAGCTCCCCGGCCCCCGCGATCTCGCGGATCGCCTTCACCGTGGTCGGTCGCAGCAGGAAGGCCAGGGACGCGCCGTCCTCGTGCACGGCGTCAAAGGCCTCGCTTGCCCGGTTCACATAGCACACGTCCATCCGGTCGGGATCGCCGGTGAGCTGCGGCAGTAACTCGTCGAAGACGAGGCGATGGAGTACGGCGGCATCCAGCTTGCGCCAGGCCTCGCTGTGGTCGGGCACGAGCTCCCGCATGTGCTTTTCGCCCGACCGTTTGAGCTTGGCGACGTATCCATCCTGGCTGCCGCGAACGTACAATCCAAACGCCGGTTGGCGCGCGCCCGCCAGGTGCTCCTCCATGCGTCCGCTTGTGGCCTCGGCGCCGGTGAAGGACTTCCACGTGAAATAGGGTTTCAGAACGTCCCGGAGCTGCTCCGGATCGAGTCCCGTCAGGCCGCGGACGACGCGATGGTTGGGCAATATCGCGAGGCCCGGGTCCGTCATGGAGATGCACATCATGGAGGTGAAGTTGGCCGGGTGGTGCGGCGAAAGAGTTACGCCATTGCGGCGAAGCTCGTCCCGGTAGCGCAAGGCGGTCAGGTACCGGTGGTGCCCGTCCGCGATGAACAGCGGCCGCCCGTGCATGAGTTCGCCGACCCTGGCCGAGGTCTCTTCGTCCGTGACCACCCAGACACGGTTCACCACGCTGGCGTAATCCACGACCGCCAGGTCCGGGGAGGCCAAAGGAAGGTCGCGGAAGATTCCGATGACCTCGTTCTTCTCGTCCGGGTAGAGCGCCATGACCTGGGTGAGGTTGCAGCGCGTGGCCTTCTGGAGCCTCAGGCGGTCTTCCTTGGGCTCGTCGAAAGTGTGTTCGTGGGGGAACACCTCCCCGTGGCCGAATTCCTCGAGCCTGACCTGGGCGATAAAGCCCCGGCGGACATGTCGCCGACCGTTCAGGGTGAATTCCTGCTCGTAGAGGTACAGGGCAGGATGGTCCTCGCGCACGAGCACGTCGGCGTCGAGCCACTCCTTGATGTGTCGCGCGGCCCGGGCGTACTGGTCCTCCTCTTTGTCGTTTCCTTCCGACTCTTTGCCGAGGATAAGGCGCACCACGTTGTACGGATGGGCGTCGTACAGGTCCTGCTGCTGCTCGGGCGTGATGCAGTCGTAGGGAGGCGCGGTGACCAGCGAAAGGTCGAGCGCCTGTTGCGTGTTGTAGCGCAGTCCTCTGAACGGACGGATTGCAGCCATCGCGTACTCCCCAGTGGTTGCGCGGTGAGCGGCCTGCGGGCCGAGTTCGGTCGAGTTCCGGGACGGAAGGCCTCAGGTGCCCATCTCGTGCGACGACAGGTATTTTACCTGTTCGTCGGTCAGGGAATCGATCCGGACGTTCATGGTCTCCAGCTTCAGCTTGGCCACCCACTCGTCGACCTCTTTGGGCACCTCGTGCACGCGGACTTCGAGCTTGCCCTTGTTTTTCGCTGCCCACTCGGTGGTGAGAGCCTGCGCGGCGAAGCTCATGTCCATGACGCTGGCCGGGTGGCCCTCGGCCGCGGTCAGGTTGATGAGCCGACCTTCACCCAGGAGGTGGATTCGCCGACCGTCCTCGAGCACGTATTCGCCCACGAAGTTGCGCACCTGGCGCCGGACCTGCTTGGCCATGCTCTCAAGCCCGGGGATGTCGATTTCGACGTTGAAGTGCCCGCTGTTGCAGACGATCGCCCCATCCTTCATCTCCGCGAAATGCTCGGGGCGAAGGACGTTGATGTCCCCCGCCACGGTGATGAACAGGTCGCCCACCTTGGCGGCCTCGGCCATCGGCATGACCCAGTAGCCGTCCATCGTGGCCTCGAGCGCCCGGAGCGGATCCGTCTCGGCGATGATGGCCAGAGACCCCATTCCCCGGGCGCGCATCGCGCACCCGCGGCCGCACCAGCCGTAGCCCGCGATGACGACCTTCTTGCCGGCCAGAAGGAAGTCGGTCGCTCGGATGATGCCGTCCATGGTCGACTGGCCCGTGCCGTACCGATTGTCGAACAGGTGTTTGACGTTCGCGTCGTTGACGGCGATGACCGGGATCTTCAGCGCGCCGCTCTTTTCCATCGATCGCAGGCGGATCACGCCGGTCGTCGTCTCCTCCATCGAGGCCGTGATGTTGCCCGCCAGGTCCGGCCGGTCCTTGTGAAATCCCCAGACCAGGTCGGCGCCGTCATCCATGGTGATCTCGGGCTCGTGCTCGATCGCCACCGTGATGTGCTTGTAGTACGTGTCGTTGTCCTCGCCCTTGATGGCGAAAACGGGAATCTCGTAATCCTTCACCAGGGACGCGGACACGTCGTCCTGCGTGGACAGGGGGTTCGAGGCCACCAGCACAAGGTCCGCGCCGCCGGCCTTCAGCGTCCGGGCCAGGTTGGCCGTCTCCGCCGTCACGTGGAGGCAGGCGCTCATGCGCATCCCGGCGAGCAGTTGCTCTTTCTCGAAGCGCTCCCGGACCCGCTGAAGCACCGGCATGTCATGGTCGGCCCACTCGATGCGCTTGCGGCCCTCCGGGGCCAGCGAAAGGTCTTTCACGTCACTGTTCATGCTCACTCTCCATTTCTGGGTAGTTAACGTTTTCGCCGAACGCTGCGGCAACAAAGGCTCGAACCTGCTCCGGGTCCTTTCGCCCCGGTTCACGCTCCACGCCGCTGGATGCTTCCACTGCGAACGGTTCGACCGTCCGGATGGCCTCGGAGACGTTATCCGGCGTCAGGCCGCCCCCGAGAATCAGCGGCCAGAATTCCCGTCGGAACTCGGCCAGCAGCGGCCACGGGGCCTTCTGCCCCGTGCCCCCGTACGCCCCTTCGACCCGGGCGTCCACAAGGCACGCGTGGGGTCGGCACTGGCCGAGGTAATCGCGGGCGTCCGCCAGGTCCCCCCGCTCGGCGACGCGGAAGACCTTGATGACCTTCCGGTCTTTCGCGGCGTCCTCCACCTGGCAGGGCAGTTCATCGCCGTGAAACTGAATGGCCCCGAGACCCACGTCCCGGGCCGTTTCCGTTACCTCGCTCAAGTCGGCGTTGACGAAGACGCCCACCGGTGTGACCCAGGGGGGCAGGGCTTCGACGATCCGCTTTGCCTGCTGCCGTGTGACCTGTCTCGGGCTCTCGGCGAAAATCAGCCCGACGGCATCGGCGCCGGCTTCGACGGCCACCCGGGCGTCTTCCGGGCCGGTGATCCCGCAGATTTTCACCCGTACCCGCGGCAAGGGGGCCCTCCGCGCCACGTTGCAGAAACCACATGGTACCAGCGGTGCGACACAAGTCAAGGCTTTCGCCCGGCGCGGTGAGCGCAGGGTTCCGTGTGAAGCCGTCGGCGGCGCGCGGTGGAAGAACATGGGGATCATGAACGCAGGCGCCCGAATTTCCGGCCCGCCGAGCTTGGCGGGGGCGGAACAGGGAGCGCTCGGCGCGGGCAAAAAAAGTGCGGCAGCGACCGAGGGGTGGAAGTCACTGCCGCGTGCTGAATGCGCCCGAAGGCGCAAACGCTTCGTTCACAGCGCCACACGTGCGGGAGGGTAAAACAGCCCCCCTCCCGGCTTTTTCCTTGCCGTGTCCCTGGCAGGATCATCCGCCGATGATGAAGACGTGTCGGCTTTGGGCAGGCGTCTCTCCCTGACAGCCTACTTAGTGAATACCCCGAGGGGACGGTGCTGTCAACTTTTTTTGCGAGTTTTTCGTCCGCATCCTGCGCAGGCGCATGCCAGGGCACGCATATTGGCTTTCAGCCGCACTTAAAACTTGGTTGAAACGCAGTTGTCAAATAACTTGTCGAAGCGCTTGACAGCCGAGGCCCAGCCGTATCGCCGGCGGAGTTCGGCGGCCAGCCGTCCCGGACGGTCGGGCTTCGCTCGGGACGTCAGCAGGCGCGCCAGCTTGCGGCGAAGACCCACGGCGTCGCGGTATGAACACCCCGGGAGATGACCACCGAAGATTTCGGGATTGGCAAGCCCGGGACCCACGAGCGGACGCGCGCCGGCCAGCGCCGCCTCG
>CAZGEE010000027.1:0-10611 GCA_964525035.1 uncultured Anaerolineales bacterium | reverse complement strand
GCCACACGGCGGGCACCCACACCAACGCCGCCCCGATAGACTGCGGGGGTATCGCCGCGGTGGCGTACAACGGCAGCAACGACCCGACCGTCCAACTGCCCGGCGGCCTGACCTGCGGGGAGTTGGCGATGTACGCCAACGCCGGGGCGTACACGTTGGACCTCGACGGCGGGGACCTCGCGGTGGAAGGCGACGTGCTGTACGACGTGGACGACAATGTTCTGATGCTGGGGTCCGGGTCCCACGCGGTCGGCGGGGACGTCAAGCGGGCGGACGGCGACGAGACGGGATGCGAACTCCAACTCGATACCTGCCTGTTGGCGTTGGAGGGGACGTTGGACGCGGACGGCATCACCGCGACCCACGCGGGCGCCCAGGTCCGGGGCGGTACCGTCCAGAACTTCGCCTTGACGGACCAGCGGAACCGGCTCCGGTGCCGGGACGTAACCGAGGGGTCCGGCGTAACGAACCGGAGCCTGTTGCACCTGGACCGGCATCCCCGCGGCCGCACGCGGCGGCGCGGGGGGGACCTGCTTCGGGTGTAAGGGCGGGAGCCGAGGCCGAAAGAAGCAACAGCGCACAGACCAAGGAACCCATCATGGCACCCCTCCCGTCAGGCGAACGGCTCGCATCGCTCGAACAGATTGCGAAGAACCAGGTCGAGCGGTGCGACCGCACGACCGCGGCGATGTGGCAACAACTCGAACAGATTCACGAGTTGCAGCGGGAGACGTTGACGGCCATCGCCGCGTTGAAGGTCCAGGCCGGGGTGTGGGGGGCCGTGGCCGGTGCCGTGCCGGTCGCTATTACTATCTGCGTGTGGCTTGTCCTCCGTGCCTTGGGAGGTTAGCAGAGATGCGCCCACGTCTTCCGAGAGAGAACGTAAAGGAGATTGCGATGGACTGGCTTTTGGACCACTGGGACGAGATCGTACTGGCCATCGGCGCGCTCATCATCGTCGCCCGCATCATCGTCCGGCTGACTCCAACCCAGCGCGACGACAACGTGCTCGCCAAGGTGACGCGGCTCCTGACGAAGATCGGGTTGCACGTACCGGAGGAAAAGGCGAGGAGCGGGAAATGAACACGAAAATCGCTGACGCCGCATCCGTGCTGCTCGTCATGGCGATGGCCGCGCCGCTCGCCCTCACCGGTTGCGGCGGCCACGATTTCATCATGGAGGCGCCCGCCGCCATTGCCCGCGGCGCGGTCGAACTCGAAATGGGCGTCGAGGAGTACCACGTCGCCGCCGTCGAGGAACTGGACCGGGCCGCCGCCCAGCAGCGAGACGCCCTGAAAGCCGACCTCGCCGCCTACATCGTCAAGACCGTCAACGCCGACCTCGAACCCGGCACCGTCACGGCCGAGGACGCGATGGAGCGGCTGGAAACGAACTTCAGCCTCTACGAGAAGCAGACGGCCAGCCTGGAAACCGAACGCGCCGCCGAGCGGGAACGCTACGCGACCATGAAGGGTCTTTGTGCATGGATTCGGAAGGTGGCGGCCCAGGTAGTGGAAATCGAAACGCGCGAGTACGCGACGTTGGAACAGTTGCGGGACTTGGCCAGCGAGCAGGTCCGAACCCGAGTCGAGGAAGGACGCCATGAGTGAAAACCCATTGCCCCCGAGCAATACCGACCACCAGGACGCGGCCGACCGGCCGCCGGTCCACAAGGAAACGAAGGTCCAGGCCCTGGCCGCACTCCGGGCCGACATCGAAGCGGCCTACGTGAAGGGCATGATCGAAACGGACCAGAAAACGCAAGCACTTCAGGCCGTCGAGACGATTCTCGGCGTGCTCGATGCGCTGACCTGACGGCGGCTCGTCGTCGGGCGGCCGTCGTCCGTCAAGTAAAACCGGACATTTTATCCCCTTGTCCTGTAAGGACTTACAGCGGCAGGGGGGTTTTTTTTCGCCCTGGTCGCCGAAAACGGCGTATACTTACACACGCGAGAACAGGGGGAGAATCATGCGAGTCGGCAATCCTCTTCTGTGCAGAAAAGGCCCGCGCGGTGCCTCGTGCGCTTTGCCGGTCGCTCCCCTTGTTCTCGCAAGCAGCCTCCGACAGCACTGGCGCCGCGCGGCTTTTCTCTCTCCCCTGCCACATTCGTTGTCCTCTACAGATCCGGATAACCGCGCCCCCGGCGTCAGGCTCTCGACTATCCATTGCGTTCTCTCTCGGAAGCACTGGGCACATATCGTGAAAGGGGACCAGTCATGCCAATCACCGAACACCAACGCCAGCTGAGAAAGAACCACCTCGGGGCGAGCGACATCGCCGCCCTCTTCGGCGCCCACCCGTTCAAGACGCCCTGGGACGTGTGGGCCAGCAAGGTCTTTGAGCCGCGCGAGGTCGAGGGCCAGGCCATCGACTTCGGGAACCGGTTCGAGGAAGCGGTCCTCGACTGGGCGGCCGACGCCCTGGGGGTCCGGGTCCGCCGGAACCAGTTCCGGGTCTGTCACCAAGACAACCTCTTCGCGGCCAACTTCGACGCCTTGGTCGTCGGCGACCCCCTGGCCGAGGCCATCGAGGCCAAGACCAGCGGTATCCTGCGCGGGTACACGCGGGACCAGTGGGGCGAGGACGGCACGGACGTCGTGCCGGAGCGCGTCTGGTGGCAGGCCCAGGCCCAGGCGTTCGTCGGCGACCTCCGCATGGTCCACGTCGCGGCGCTCCTGGGCGGCCGGGGCTTCCAGCTCTTCCACATCCCCCGAAGCGGCGAGGCCTCCGAGATGATCCAGGACCAGGGCCGGCAGTGGTGGGACAAGTACGTCGTCGGCGAGACGGCGCCGGACTCGGCGCCGAGCCCCGATACCGTCAAGCGGCTCCCCGTCCGCGAGGGCAAGACCGTGACGGTCCCGGACGCCCTGGCGATGGCGTACCTGGAGGCCAAGGCCAAGGCCAAGGCCGCCGAGCAGGAGCTGACGGTCCTGCGGACGGACCTGGAGGCCATGATCCAGGACGCCGAGGCGGCCGAGTTCTCGGGGGGCCTGTTCACCTACAAGGAACAGACCCGCCGGGACATCGACCACAAGCGGCTTCGCGCGGAGTACCCCGAGGTGGCGGAGGCGTGTCAGATTACCCGGACGTTCCGGGTACTTCGGGACAAAACCAGGCGCGCACAGGTCGATTTTTGACAAGAGGGCGACCGTCGCCCCCCGACACGAGGACCACACAGATTAGGAGGACGAACCATGTCCGGGATACTGAAAATCGAGAAGGCAGAAAAACGGCAGACCCGGCTCCGCCTCGCGCTTATCGGACCGAGCGGGTCCGGAAAGACCTTCACCGCCCTGGCCGTCGCCAAGGGCCTCGGCGGGAAGGTACTGCTGGGCGACACGGAGTCCTATTCGTCCAGCATGTACGCCGACCGGTTCGACTTCCACGTCGTGGACCTCCAGGACCGGCGGCCCGAGTCCTACCTGGAGCTTTTGAAGGCCGCGGCCGAGGGCGGATACAACGTCCTCATTCTCGACAGCCTCAGCCACGAGTGGGAGGCCCTGAAGGACCAGGTCTCCGAGATTGCCAAGGCTCGCTACAGCGGGAACACGTGGGCGGCGTGGTCGGAAGGATCGCCGAAGCAGCGGCGGTTCATCGACGCCATCCTGAGTTTCCCCGGCCACGTCATAGCCACCATGCGGGTCTCCACCGCCTGGGAGGTCCAGGACGATGACCGGGGGCGGAAGGCGCCCGTCCGCGTCGGCACGCGGCCGGTCCAGGGCAAGGACATCGAGTATGAGTTCTCCATGCTCATACAGCTCTCCCCGGAGCACATCGGGGCTGTCCTGAAAGACCGGACGGGGAAATACCAGGACCAGAACATCGACAAGCCCGGCGAGGATTTCGGGAAAGAACTGGCCGACTGGCTCCAGAAGGGCAAGCCGGTCCCGGAATCGGCCCCGGAATCGGCCCCGGAATCGGCCCCGGAGCCGGAGTCGGAGTCGGAGTCGGAGTCGGCCCCTGCCAAGACCCTCGGCCAGCTCAGGGCCGAGATTGCCAAGATGTGCGCCACGCTGGCCGGCGAAAACGGCGACGCGGCCCGGGCCCTGTTCTGCCAGGTGGCCTCCGAGACCCTCGGCAGGGCCGTGAAGACCCCCCGGCTCGGAAAGGCGACCGAGGTCGTGGCCGTCCACGGCGCCCTGTCGGGGATGGCCGAAGAGGCCGGGGAGGTCGAGAACACCATCCCTTTTGAGGGAAGGCCGGACGCCTCTCGGGAGGCTCCGGGCGCCCGCGAGCCGGACGAGGAAGGGCCGGGGGCCCCGCCGCTTCCGCCCCTGGCCGACGAGGTCGACAAGGAGATGACGCGCGCCGATCTCGACGGCCAATGCCGGGCGATGATCCAGGCCGTCAACGACGTCTGCGGCGAACGCGGCGGTCAGACCGCCTTCACCGAGGCGTGCCGGAAGTTCGGCTACAAAGCATCGAGTCCGTCGAAACTCCCCAACAAGCAAGCCGTGATTGATATTTGGGGTCGTCTTCAAAAGCACCTGAGGGAGGTCCGGGTCGGCGCCGACGAGCCGCTTGAGCCCGGGAGCACCGAACCGGACGAGGAAAACTCCCTGCTTTAGGGAAGGAGTTATGACGCTCATTGCCTGGCCGGGGCGGCGGGACAGCCCCTACCCCGAGCGCCGTTGGTCCCTCGGCCCCGCCCCGGCCGGCTCAAACGTCCTTGAGGAGACGCCATGAGCCGGGTCTTGGAGATCGACTGGGGATGGCCGCCATCGGAAGTGTGGCCGAACGCGCGGCCCCATCACTTGGCCCTGGCCGCGGCGCGGCGGCAGTACCGCGGCGACTGCAAATTGGCCACGCTCGTCTCGCTGGGCCGGTGGCGGCCGACCCGGCGTTGGCGGAGCGCGCAGATGGTCGTTTTGGCTTATCACCGGCGCTCCGGACCACCGCCGGACGTGGAGAACGTGAAGGCGGCCTTGAAATCGGCGGTCGACAGCCTTCAGGACGCGGGGTTGTTGGCCGACGACCGGAACGCGAACATCAGCCGGGTACTCCTGCGGCGGGTGCCGGAAGGACAGCGGCCGCGGATCCACGTGTGGCTGAAGGAAGAATGAGCACGCGAAAGGAGGGCGACGATGTCTGACTACGAAGGCTGGACCATCGTGTCGGTGGAGGACGACAGCATGTTGCTCGACGGCCCTGGCGGGGCGCGCCGCCGCGTCTGGTTCAACAAGCCGTCGCCCGAGACCGAGCCCCGCCCGCCCGCCGAGGAGGATGAACCCGACCCGGAGCGACCTGAGCGGCCGGAACCGCGGTTCTTCGTCTGGCAGCAGGTAGACCGCCCGCCTTACGGTCAGACGGGCGTGGTCTCGGAGTGCGCTCGGGACCACGGTTCACGCGAGTGGCGGTATCTCGTGAACTGGGAGAATAACCCCATGCTCGCCACGTGGCTCCGCGAGGATGCGCTGCGTCCCCACCGCATGATCCTCCGCGACGTGCCCGACGAGGTGCTCGCGGCCATCGTGCGGGGTGACCGTGTGCAGATTGTCGAGCACCCCGTGCTGCCGGACGGGGAGCCCGACCGTCTTGGCGCTCTCGAAGAAACGGTTAGCGCGGGCGAAGTCGGAACGGTTGGGCCACGCGGCCTGAAACATCTCGAAGCCGGGGGTTGGGTGACCCTGAGAATACCGTCGCTGTCGGACCTCTCAGTCTATCCCTGGAATCTGCGCCTGCTGAGGGAGGACAAGTGATGAAAGGCCACGTCTTGGCGTGGCATTTCGTTCGCGCCGACACCGAGGGTAACCCCGTCCTGCGCGACGGCACCCCCTGCGAGGTCGGGCGAATCTGCTGCGTCAAGCCGCCCCTGCGGATGCACGAGCACGGTCTGCACGGGTCGCGGCAGGTGCTCGACGCCCTCGACTACGCGCCCGGCCCCGTGGTTTGCCGCACCCGGCACGCAGGCGAGGTGTTGGAACGGCCGGGCAAACTCTGCAGCAGCGAGCGGACCGTTATGGCGATGGCGGATGCGACGGCCGTCCTGCACGAGTTCGGCTGCCGAGAGGCCGAGGGCGCCCTTTCGCTGTTGAAGCATCCCGACCCCCGGAACATGGAGGTGCTCCGGGCGAAACGTGCTTGGCTGCGCGGAGAGGCGTCGGACGAGGAATTGGTCGCCGCCGGGGCCACCGCCAGGGAAGTCATCCGGGACGCCGTGGCCGCGAGGGCCGACGCCAGGGCCGCCGTCGGGGCCTCCGCCAGGGGCGCCCTCGGGGACGACGCCAAGGACGCCTGGACCGCCGCATGGGACGTCTGGGCCGACGCCTGGGTCGCCGAGGCCGCCGCCGAGGCCACCTGGGCCGCCACCTGGGACGTCGCCGAGGCCACCGCCAAGGTTGCCGGCAGGACCGCCGCCCGGGTCGCCGCCGAGGCCGCCGCCAGGGACACCGATAGGGACGATGCCAGGGACGCCGCCAGGGACGCCGCCAGGGACGCCGCCAGGGACGAACAGGCCCGTCGTCTGGCGGGGATGGTGGCGGCGCTGCTCAACGAGGAGGACGAGGAATGAACGAGACCTGTCCAGACTGCGGAGCCGCCAGGAGTGATGGTGTTCCCCTCATCGAGGAAGTTATTGACGAGGCCGACCGGTGGAACGATACGACCTTCGAGATTCAGGCCTTTGAGTGCGGGGCCATCTACGCTGTCCACCGAGACGCATGGCTTCGCCGGGATACTAGGGGGTGCCTTTACCGCCAACTCACCGAGGCGAAAACCCACATCGCGGAACTGGAGGTCGCCGAACACGCGAAAGGAGCCGACGATGCGATTCCACGTTAAGGTTTCCAGAGACGGTTCCGCCGAACTCATCGCCACGGGGCAGCCGCCCGAGACGCTGCGGCACGCGAAGAAGGCGTCCGTCCGCAAGTGGCGGACGCTGGAAGCGTGGCTTGAGGCGCACCCGGACGGACCCGTGCCGGACGACGGCAGTTCGACAACGTGCGCCCTATGCCTGCTGTTCTACGACGAATGGTACGTCCGACACTGTGAGCAATGCCCGATAGCCAAGGGGACGGGTAGGCTGGAATGCGAGGACACGCCATACGGGGATTATCGCGATGCGTGGTTTGAAGGCGACGTGCCCCTCGCCCTGAAACATGCCCGCCGGGAGGCCGAGTTTTTGGAGTCTCTGGCCGAATCCCCGAAAGAGGAGGACAAGCGATGAGTACGGGCGATTTCGTCATGCCGTTCGGCAAACACAAGGACCAGCCCCTCTCGGATATCCCCACGGACTACCTGGACCACGTGCTCGGATTCGACGACCTGTGGCCCCGCACCGAGGCCGCCATCGTGGCGCACCTCGAAACGCGACTCGACTGGACCCGGCAGGAGGACGAGTGATGAGCGAGAAGAGAACGGACGTAGTTGAGACACCGGGGTGCGAACCCGAACCGTTCAGCATCGACGAACTGGTGGATATACACCGCCGGGCCTTGGATTGGCGGGTGGACACTCCAAACGTCCATTGGCAGCGGGCAATTATGGCCCTGATGGACGCGGCAGACCGCCTGCACACCATGTACCGGCGAAGCGAAGAAGAGGAGGGCAAGCGATGAACGAGAAACAAGCCTTCTCCGGAACGCCGACGGACACGGGGGGCAACCCGCCTGACGACCAGTGCCCCGGCTGTGTGCTCCTCCGCTACCAACTTGCCGAGGCCAAACGCGAGGTGACGGAACTGGAAGCCCGCGTTCAGCGGGCAGAGCAACTGCTCGTCAAGCATGCGGGCACGGCAGAGGAGCGCGACGTATTGCTGGGCCGCGTGGCGGAACTGAAGGCGGAGAACGCCGACCTGCGCCGACGGCTGGCCGAGGCCGAGAACGCGCGGGACGAAGCCACGCAGGAACGCGATGAGGCGAGGGAAGACCTTGCGGAACTACATGCCATGCTTCGATACATTCCTGCCAAGGCCATCGCGGCGGCGCGAATGGTTCAGGCCGCCAACACACCCGAGGCCGCGAAGGAGGACGAGTGATGAGCGAGACGTGCCCTATGTGCGGAAGCCCGATGCGCGCCGTGCATGAATACGTATATGGGTATGTAACGGAACGCCACGCCGAAGGCGGGCCTGAGTGCCGTTTGCGCAAGCGCGTGGCGGAACTGGAAGCCGTCGTCAAGCGGCTGGCCGACGACGACCTCGCCGAGCACTATTGCACAACCTGTAGACACCGGCTCGACGCCATCGCCGAGTATAGGCACGCCGTGCAAAAGGCGACTCTCAATGGCCGGGGCCACGTAAAATGACGAGGGACCCAACCCAACCCGCCCTCTCGACCGAGGCCCGGCTGCTGGTGGCGTGGCTCCACCGGCACGCCCGCGGCCGGGACCGGGCCGTCCCCTACCGGCGCCTCGTCGCGGCCCTCTCCGAGGCCGGGTGCGCGGTCCAGGAACGGCAGATCTACGACCTCGTGGCCGAGGCCCAACTCGCGGGCCGGCCCGTCGGCACGACGCCCCGCCGGCCGCGGCCCGGCGCCTACATCTGCATCGACGCGGAGGACTGGCAGGCGGCCGAGGCGAACCTCAAGTCGCGGCTGCTGCGGCCCCTGGCGCGACTGCGCCGCCTGCGCCGGACCCGCCGGGAACTTGCCGACGGCCAGGCCGTGATGGCCCTGGCGGAGGCCCCGCCCCTGGCGGATCGCGACGGGCAAGGGCTCATGTTCAACCCGTCCGGCTACGACGGACCTTAACGCAGAGGACGCAGAGCACGCAGAAACCGGCCAGGGTGTGCCGCGAACGTGAATGGAGCCTCGCCGTGATCTGGCACCCGAAACCCGGCCAGCGGGTCCGGCTGCAGTACCGCAAGGGCGATCCGCGCCTCGTGGCCAAACTCCACGGCTGCCGCGGCACGGTCCGCCGCGCCGGCGCCGGGCCGGGGCCCATAAACGCCGAGATCCTCCTGGACCCCGGCGCGTGGGGCATCTGCGTCGTCGTGCCGCGGGGGAATCTGGTCAAGATTGACGGAGTGACCCGGTGACGAGGGCACCGCAAACCGAGACGGTCCTCGTGCGAGGCGATGCCCGCCGCATCCCGCTGGCGGACGGCAGCGTGCATTGCGTCGTGACCAGCCCTCCGTACTGGAGCCTCCGCAAGTACGAGGGCGTCGAGCCGGGGGTGTGGGGCGGGGAGGCGATGTGCGAGCATGAGTGGGGGGGCGAATGCGAGGTCGTGTTTGAGCAGGGGGCCAAGCGCAAGCCAGCCTATCATGACGGGCGCGCGAACGACCGGCCGGATTCGACCGACCAAAAGCACCATCCGACGGCGCAGCGGGCCGAACATGCTTTCTGCGCCCGCTGCGGCGCGTGGCGGGGCTGCCTGGGCCTCGAACCCACGCCCGACCTCTTCGTCGCCCACCTAGTGGAATGCTTCCGTGAGGTCCGGCGGGTGCTGCGGGACGACGGATGCGCGTTTGTGAACATGGGCGATGGGTACACAAGTTGTTTTTTCTCGCATGACTCTATTCGGTCTGTGCCACAGCCGATGGGTAACTGGTGTCGGGAGGGACAGCGTTTGCTAAGAGCCGAACGAACTCGGCGCGGCGCTGCCGATTCGCTCGGGAAGCTCAAGCCCAAGGACCTGCTCCTGATGCCCGCCCGCGTGGCCCTCGCGCTGCAGGCCGACGGCTGGTGGCTACGGAGCGACATCATCTGGGCAAAGCCGAACCCGATGCCGGAATCCTGCACGGACCGGCCCACGAGCGCCCACGAACACATCTTCCTGCTGGCGAAGGCCGCCCGGTACTTCTACGACGCCGAGGCGGTGCGGCAAGCGCCAACAGAGAGTACGCGCAAGCGGGTGGCTCTGGCAGAGCGAAGAACCGAGGTTGCGGCCAAAAACAAAGCACCGGTGACCAAGGTGAAGCGCTGCCAGAGCGCCCGCGTTTCTAGGGATACCTACGAGAATCCAACCGATCACCTGGTCGTAGCGCCGCCAGCAGGTGGCCGCAACCTCCGCAACGTCTGGACCATCCCGACGCAGGCCTACCCCGAAAGCCACTTTGCCACGTTTGCGGAGGCCATTCCCAAACGGTGCATCAAGGCGGGCACGTCCGAGAAGGGCTGCTGCCCGGCCTGCGGGGCGCCGTGGGAAAGGGTGATTGAATCGGACCGGCGGGCTACGCGCCCCGGCCGAGATAACGCGCGCGACGAAACAGGTATGGCAAACCGGGACTATGAGCGGCACGTCACCACAACCCGCACCACCGGTTGGCGGCCGACGTGCGAGTGTGACCTCGGAAAGGAGGACAGACCGACGCGCCCCTGCGTCGTTCTGGACCCCTTTCGCGGGCTCCGGCACGACCCTCCTCGTCGCCGCCAAACTCGGACGCCGGGCCGTCGGCGTCGAACCGTCCGCCGACTACTGCCGCATGGCCCGCGACCGCATCGGCAAGGGGCTCCGTCCCGCCACGTACTGCCCGGCGGGCGGCGACGGTGACGACCTGCCGCTGTTCACGCAACCGGCGGAAACTGACGATACGGACCTGTTTGAGGAGCCGAACGATGGCTGAGAGGCCCAGGAAGGGGCCTGGCAGGCCAGCGCGGAAAGGAAACGGCGATGAGCGGGAGGCACGCCGACATCATTTCCCTCTCCGGCGGCAAAGACTCGACCGCCAT
>CAZGEE010000026.1:7247-10765 GCA_964525035.1 uncultured Anaerolineales bacterium | reverse complement strand
CGTGCGGCTCCAGGCCTCGAACGAGCCGGCCGGGTCGCCCCGATTATACAGATATTCCACGGCCAGCAGGAGAAAGCCGTGGCGCTCGGCCTGGGGTCGGAACTGTCCCAGGGCCTCGGCCAGACGACCCGCCGGTTTGCCCTCCACCAGCACCGGCCAGGAACGGCTCGGATGGTAGTAGCTGGGCACGTACAGGCATGCGTGGAGCCCGTCCTCGGCCCGGCCGATGGGGAAAACAGCCGCCTCTCCTCGCATCTCGGCCGGGAGTTCGTCGCACTCCCGCGCCCCGTGAACCCCTCGGCTCCGGCGGATCGCGGCCGCCGGGTCCCAGGTTTCCTCCGAGTCGGTTGAGGTGTCGCCCCAGGCCGCACCGGGACCGGGCAGCTGGGCCAAGGGAACGCACAGCAACGCGATCCCGAAAAGCGGGAGAATTATCCGCGACGAGCCGCACATGGCATCTGGACCTCGCTGTTGATCTCCCATTATCTTGAACAACCGGGCGGCCGACAAGTCTTCGGTTCTTTGCCCGGCTTCGCCCGCACCCGACGGCGCGCCTGAATCGGTTGATGTGACAAGCGCTTGTCGAGATGGAAATTCCATTCGCAGTTTTGTTTCAAGCCTGGCCTCAATCCTGCCGACCAACATGAAAGTGAGCATCGCGCGTAAGTAGGTTTCTTTCCGTTATGCCGGGGTACAACGGAACCGTCGTTCTTTATGAGCCGGACGATCTGTTTGGCTCCGCCTGTGTAGAGGCACTCTCCGGTGCTGATTGGCGCTGCGAGGTGAACTCCGGGGCCGAGGAAGCGCATTCGTCCCAGGCCTCCCCCCGAGTGGTCTTCCTGGCGGTCGCCGGCAACGACGCCGGCTCGATCGAGTTGATCCGCCGCTTCAGCAGCGCCTATCCCAATGTGCCCCTTGTTCTTATGGTGGACGAGCTTTCCGAGGACCGGCTGCTGGATTGGATGCGCGCCGGGCCCGGGACGTGATGCTGAAGCCGTTCGACAGCTCCATGCTGATCCTCCGCGTGGAACGGTGGGCTGAATGCGTGGAACCGGGCGTGGGCTCTCCGCCGCCGGACGCCTCCGTGCGGGCCGGGGGCGGAAACATCGTCGCTGCACTCCACAGCCTCGTGGAGATCATGGAGGCCAAGGACGGGTTCTCGGTCGGTTTCGTCCGCCGGGTGGTCGCCTTGTCGGGAAGAATCGCGGATGAAATGGGGCTGTCGCCCGAGGCGCGGCAGAACGTGACCCTGGCGGGTCTCCTCCACGACATCGGCCGGGTGGCGTTGTCGGACCGCGTGCTCAAGAGTTCGGGCCGGCCCCTGACCGGCGCCGAGCGCAAACACGTGCAGGTTCACCCGGTGGTCGGCGAGAGAATACTCCGCCACCTGTTCCCGGAAATGGAGATTCTCGCGGCCGTAAGGCATCACCACGAGTGGTACGACGGCAACGGGTACCCGGACAGGCTGAAGGGCGAACAGATTCCCATCGGCGCACGGATCCTGGCCGTGGCCGATGCGTACGTGGCGATGACCCAGGATCGGCCCTACCACCGCGCCAGGAGCAAGTTGTCCACGTTGCGCGAGATCCGGTCGCACGAGCGAAGCCAGTTCTGTCCCGAGGCCGTCGCCGCCCTGGCCCGCGTGCTGGATGGCTGGGAGGAGCCGCAGCCCGCGGCCGGGATGTCCGAGGATTCGGCCGATCGGCTCCCCGGGGAACCGGTCGGCCGGGGCTCGCGCAGGGCCGTTCCGGAGCGCGGGACCCCCTCGGGCGACGAGTTGACCCGGCGAGTCGATAAGGTCACGCAACTGAAGGCCCTGCCCGACGTCGTGTCCGAGGTGCTGGAGGCGACGACGCAGGAAGACCTGAACATCCACGACTTGGCCGGCAAGGTCAGGTGCGACCAGGGCCTGTCGGCGAAGCTGCTCCAACTGGCCAACAGCGCCCTGTACGGGAGCCGAATGAAAATCGACTCCATCGACCGGGCCGTGGTCAAACTGGGCGTGGCGCGTGTCCGGCAACTCGTGGTGGGCATCGGCGTCGTGGATCAGTGGAGCGGGTGGGGTCATGAAGGCCGACTGCAACAGGAGGCATTCTGGAAGCATAGCATCGCGACGGCCCTGGTGGCCCAGCACCTCGCGGACAGCGCCGGAGGCGAACAGCGCGAGGGGGCCTACACGGCCGGCCTGCTGCACGACGTGGGACAGGTTATCCTCCAGGAGGCCCTCAAGGATCGTTACGCGGAAGTCCTCGACGAGGCACGCAATCGGCGGGTGCCCCTCCATCTGGTGGAACAGGAGAAACTGGGCACGACCCACGCCCAACTGATGCGCCGGGTCGCCGCCATGTGGTGTCTTCCGGATCACCTGGTCGAGGCGATCGCCCTGCATCATGTGCCTTGGAAAGGGCTCCAGGGCCTGAATCCGGAAACGCTCCGCTTTGCCCTGTTCGTCCGGATCGCCAACATCGTCTCCCATGCCCTCGGCATGGGAGACCCGGACCTGGCCGGCGTGGAGAACGTGCCCGAAAGTCTCCTGAACTTCCTCGAAATCGACAAGCGGGCTTTCGCGGACCTGGCGGCCCTGATTCCCGACCAGGTCGACATTCTCGGCGGTGCCTACGGCGTTCTTCACGCGAGTGGGTCTCCCCAGGGGCATGATCGCAAGGCCCCGCAACGAGAAGGACTGTACTGTTCGGAGGATTCCGCCGCAGTGGACACCATCGGCCTTTACCTCGACGCCGCCGGCGCCTCCTACGAGGAGATGAATGAGCTGAGCCTGTGCGGTCGGGCGGCCGAGAACTCCTGGTCGTGGATTCGCGCAAGCACGCCGCGATTCGTGCAGGAGGTCGTGGATCAATTGAAAGAGGCATCCGACGCTATCCGGGAAAACACCCTGCTCTTCCTGCCGGCGAGGGTGCCCCGGAGCGCGCGCGAGATGCTCGAGAAAGAGAACGTGACCTTTCTGGTTGAGCCGTGGCATGCGGGGACCATGCGGGAGGCCCTTCGCGGAATGCAGTCGATCCGCCCTCGCCCTGCGCCGAAGCTTGTCTCGTGAACGAGACCTGCACCTCCCGGCGCCTTGCGGCGAGCGGGGCCATCCCGCCCCCCCCCGTGCCGGACACCCGGGGCCTCGGGCAAAGCCCGGGTGCGGAGAAGACATGGCTTCTTCAAGCGGGGGGCGCGTAACCGATCCGGAATCAGCCGGACTCGGGCACCTTACGGCCGGATGGCGGGCTCCGCCGGGGACTCGGCGGGGCGAGCGACCGGTTCGGCGGTTTCCTTCGAGTCGAAATCGCCGGCGCTGTCGTCAGCGGCCGCTTCCTTCGCGCCGCTGGAGGTCGGCACGAGGCGGATGACGATGAACATGTCCTGGTCAGCCTGTTCGGCGAACGCACCGCGTTCGCCCTCCTTTGACGGAGCCCCCGGTCGCAGCTCGCCGTCTTCCGCCTTCCTCTCGGCTGAAACCGGCTTCGCTTTTTTCGTTGTCTCGGCTTCCGGGGGGGGAACAGTAAAGGCAT
>CAZGEE010000026.1:0-7237 GCA_964525035.1 uncultured Anaerolineales bacterium | reverse complement strand
CGTCGCCCGAGGCCGGCGTTTCCTCGAAGGTCGTCCCCGTTTCGACGGTCGTTTCCTCGGCATCGCCTCGGCGCCCCTCGGGTTCCGCCAGCGTTTCCGAAGACCTGCCGGCCGTCCGGAGTTCCGTGTCGGCGGGTCGCTTCGGGGCCATGGCTTCGGTCCCCGGCTCGGCTGCCGGTTCTTCTTCGAGCTCGGTCTCCGTCTCCCTGGCAACGGCCGTCTCGCGGTCGCGGGCTTTCGGCTTTTCGGTGTCGGGGGAGGCCGTTGTGCCTGCCTCTTGAGCCTTCGGTTTTTCGATCTTCGGAGCGGCTTCCGCGACCTCCACCACCGGTTCGGATTCCTCAGCCCCGGCCGCGGCTTCCGTCGGTTTCTCCGATTCCTTCACGTCGGGTGAAGCGGGCTTGGCCTCCTGCTGCGCTTCGTCCGCCACGGTCTCGTCCACGGTGTCAGCGGCTTCCACCTCGTCGCCTGGTCCCTCGGCGGGAGACTCGCCCCGGGCCTGGCCGCCTTCCCGCGCTTCAGGCTTCTCGGATTTTTCCTCCCCCCGGTCCGCGTAGGTCTCCACCGCCAGGTCCGCCCTGGCGCTCCGCTCCCGCTGCTCGGCGCTCGCGGGCTGCCTCGCCGTCAAGTCCTCGTCCGTCTCGGGACCCGCCACGTCATTCTCCTGGGTCTTGAGGCGTGCCGATACTCCGGCCGGGCTGCGACGCCGCAGCCTCTGCCATTGGTCGGCCGTCACGAACGCACCCCGCGAACTGCCCAGAACGTTCAGGGTTTCACTTCCGGCGACGCGATAGGTCAGCCGGGCCACCTGCTTCGGCGTGGCTCTCGCTGCAAGAACGAGCGTGCCGACTTCCCGCGCCCCTTCGGCGCCTCCGCCTCCGGCCCCCTGGGCCGCGCGGGCCGCTTCGCCGCGTGCGGAGTCGTCCGACCCAAACGGACGCATCGCGCGGATCTCCAGTGAGGCCAGCATCCGCTCGAGTTCCGCTCGTGCCTGATCCGGGTCTCCCGCTTCGAGCACGAGTACGTTTTCGGCGGAGGCGGCACCCGGTGCGGCCGGAGCGTCGGTGCCTGTTACGTCCGGCCTTTCGCCACCTTCGCTCGAGCGCCTCTCGTCATACCATGTGGCAGAAGGCTCCGTGCCTTCGCCTGCCTTGCCGTCCTCCCTGCCGAGGCGATCCAGGTTGGAACGGGCGTCGAGGCGGCCGGCCCGTTCTCTCTCGAATCCCCATCCCCCGTGCGCAAGACGGCGGTCCTTTGTCGGCTTCTCGTTGGAGTCGAGTTCTTTTCCGCTGCTGTCGGTCCCCGGTTCTGTTGTTCCGCTCATGGCCACAGCGCGTTCGCGTGGGACTCCAAGGGCATCGGCCGTTTCGGCCTCGCCGGATCGTTTGTCCACCGACGCTCCTTGGTCCATCATGGCCAGCCACACGATGCCGACGGAGAGCGCCAGGCACGCGGCCACGGCGGCGACCCGCGGCCAGACAGGCTGGCGACGTCGCGCCAGGCGGCGGTCGGCGTGGCCGGCCGCGCCCTCGTCCTCGCCCGCCTGCGACAGGAGCATGCGCCGTTCGAGCTGCGCCTGGATGTCGTCCGGAAGGCCCGACGGCGCGGGTCGCCGCGGGAGCTGCGAGAGCAGCGTCGAGACGGATTGCAGGTCGCGCAGCACGCTGCGACAGCCGTCGCACCGCTGCAGGTGTTGGCGGATCTCCTCGGCCGTCTCCGCGGGCAGTTCACCGTCGGCGTAGGCCGAGAGGTTTTCCTGGACTTGCTCACACGTCATGGTGGCATCCTCAGCCTGTTTCCTCCGAGGCCATGAAGCCCTGCAGCTTCTCGCGGAGCATCATGCGGCCCCGGTGAATGCGCGATTTGACCGTCCCGGGCGGAACGTCCAGAATCTCGGAGATCGCCTGGTAATCCAAACCTTCCACGTCCCGCAGCACGACGGCGACGCGATGGTCGGCGTCCAGGCTGTTCAGGGCTTCCCCTACGGCGCGTTCCGTTTCGGCCTTCTCCATCGCGGCTCCCGGCGGGTCGATCAGTTTCCCGGCCTGGCTGCTCGCCACGGGAGCGCCCAGGTCCGCTTCCGAGCGAACCAGTCGCAACCGTGTCCTGCGTCGGCGTTCCGAGAGCACCTGGTTCAGCGCGATGCGGAAAATCCAGGTATAGAAACCGGCCGCCCCGCGAAACCTTTCCAGGTTCTCGTACGCCTTCAGAAACGTCTCCTGCGTGACGTCCCGGGCGTCTTCCTCCGTGCCGACCATTCGGTACACGGCATTGTACAGGCGATCCTGGTACCTCAACACCAGGGTTCGGAACGCCTCGGCCCGGCCGTCGATGCAGGCCCGGATCAGCTCGGCCTCGCTTCCCTGGGTTTGTGACCTCGCCTGACGCATTGCCTGCCGTCACTTTCTTCGACGCACGTGCCCGGTGTCGGTTCCACGCTTTCGGAGGAAACTGCAGCCGGGCCCCGCAGGACGAGTGATTTTCCCACGCTCCAGCGCGGTCTTCAAGAATCTTTACGAGTGGTACGGGGCGAAAACCGCGGAAAAGGCCGACCCGGGTGCCACGGCGCAGTCCCGGGCGGGCCACAAATGCCGTCGGCCGCCCCGGGGCTTCTTGAACTTTCCGCGCTCGCTCGCTACGCTACGAGAAGGCCACAGAACCGCGCACCGCCGGGACACCGCGCGGGCGATCGGACCCGGGGCAGGGAGGCAGAAACGCAATGGACATGATGGTGATCACCGGCGGTCGGCCCCTGGAGGGGACCGTCCGCGTGGCCGGCTCGAAGAACGCCGCGCTGCCGATCATGGCGGCCTCGCTCCTGGCCGAAGGGAAGATGCGGCTGCGGAACGTGCCGGACCTGATGGACGTGCGCACCATGGCCCGGCTGCTCGAGGCGCTCGGCGTGCGGGTCGAACGCAAGGGCCGGACCCTCGAGCTGGAAGTTCGCGACGAAGTCCCGCGCGAAGCCCCCTACGAGATCATGCGGACGATGCGGGCGGGCATCTGCGTACTCGGCCCGCTGCTGGCCCGCCGGCGCGAGGCGCGGGTCAGCCTGCCGGGAGGATGCAACATCGGCAGCCGGCCGGTCGATCTCCACGTCAAGGGCATGCAGGCCCTTGGCGCCCGTGTGGAAGTCGAGCATGGCTACCTGGAGTGCCAGGCGCCCCGCGGCCTGGCCGGCCACGAAATATACCTCGGCGGTGCCTTCGGCAGCACGGTCCTCGGCACGGCGAACGTGATGATGGCGGCCTCGATGGCGCGCGGCACCACGGTTGTCGAGTGCGCCGCCTGCGAGCCGGAGGTCGAGTGCCTCGCCCGGTGCCTGGTGGCCATGGGAGCCGACATCCGCGGGATCGGCACGCCCCGGCTCGAGGTGACCGGGGTGGAAAAGCTCGCGGGCGTCACGTTCGACGTCATCCCGGATCGCATCGAGGCCGGGACGCTCCTGATGGCCGGCGCGCTGACCGGCGGAAAGGTCACCGTGGAGAACGCGCGGTGGCAGCACCTGATGGCCGTGGTGGACAAGCTCGACCGGATGGGCGTGCGCGTTCGGCGGGACGGCAACGGCGGGATCCGCGTGGTGGGCCGCAAACGGTTTCACCCCGCGGACGTAGCCACGATGGCCTTCCCGGGCTTTCCCACCGATCTGCAGGCGCAGCTCATGACCCTGCTGTGCCTGGCCGACGGCATCAGCGTCGTGACCGAAAAGGTTTTCCCGGACCGGTTCATGCACGTGGCCGAGCTCAACCGCATGGGCGCCCGGATCCGCAAGGAGAACAACATGGCGGTGATCCGCGGCACGCGGAAGCTCTCCGGCGCGCCGGTGATGGCGAGCGACCTGCGAGCCTCGGCCGCGCTCGTCCTGGCCGGTCTGGTGGCCGAGGGAACCACGGAGGTCCGCCGCATCTACCACCTGGACCGGGGCTACAGCCGGTTGGACGCGAAGCTGCGGAAGCTCGGCGGCCGGATACGCCGGGTGGAGCAGCCGCCCGGTGAGTTGCCGACCGTCTGAGTGGCGATTCCGTGACACGTTCTATCTGCCGGCACATCGCGCGAGCACGGGGTGAACCGGTCTCCGGCGCCGCGGGCGGGGCTGGGCTCATTCGAACCGCTCTTTCGGCTCGTCTTCGTCGTCCGGAAAAACGGGGACGGCGATCTGGGGACGCACGGCGATCAGTTTCCACTCCCCGTCGTCGAGGTGGAAAAAGAAGTTCAGGTCCGAGCCGCCTTCGGTAAAGATGAAGCGGTACACCACCAGTCCGCGCGGCGCAGCCCTTGCTCGGCTTCGTCCGGGTGTTGAACGAGCACGCGCTGGACGCTCTTGCCGTAGTAGTCTCCGGCCCCGTACAGCGCCCGGTGGGTTCGCCGCCGCCATTGCTCGAAGGGGACCTCCTGCGGATAGAGTTCCGGATAGTTCGCGGCCATGGCGTCGTACACCGCGCGGTACTGCTCGTCGAAGATCCTCCGGAGGTACACCTCGGCCTGCTCCGCCAGCGTGTCGTGCAGCTCGAACTCGCGGTGCTGGCGGAGCCCGTGCATCGCGATGGATCCCACGGCCACGAGCCCGGCAAGAGCCAGCGCGGCCCGGGCCAGCGGCATACCGACTTTCGTGCCGGCGCTGTTACGAATCCGGCGAATCACGAACAGCGAAAAGGGAATCACCGCCAGCGGTACGAGCAGCAGGACCGGCAGACGGTAGCGGACGCCGAAGGGCAGGGGGATCGGTGCCTGCTTCGGCAGCAGGGCGATCACACTCACGCCGGCGAGGACCAGCGCTGCCACGGCCCCGCCGCTGATGGCCGCGTATTCCGGCTCGACCGCGCGGTCGCGGTGAGCAGCGTCCGCGCCCGGTGAAGAAGTTCGGGAGGAGGAATCCGAAGAGGCCATGGCGGTCAGGCTTCCCTCTTGATGACGACGGCCGTTCGATCATCCAGGGCCGGGGCGCCCGAGGCGAACGCCTCGGTCAGCGCCGAGACCGCTTCGGCAATCTCCCCGGCCGACCGTTCCCCGGCGTCGCTCACCGTTGCGATGACCCGGTCCGATCCCAGCATCTCGCCTTTCGGGTTGGCACACTCGATGATGCCGTCGGAGACGACCAGCAGGACGTCCCCGGGATTCATTTCGAGTTGCCGGACGGGCCAATGCTGGTCGGCCAGGATGCCCAGCGGCAGACCGGTCGACTCCAGCGTGTCCACGCGCCGCCCTTCCTCGCGCACGAGGAACGTCGGACCCTGCCCCGCGGAACTGTAGCTCAGCGTTTTGTCCCGGCCGGAGATCAGCCCCGCGAACAGGGTCACGAACCGCCCGTCGGCGGCGTCGTGCACCAGCAGGTGATTCGTCTCGTCGAGCACCACGGCGAGGTCGCTCGTGCGCGCGGCCACGGCGCGGACCGCCGCGCGCGTCTCGGAGATCATCAGCGCCGGCCCCACGCCGTGCCCCGTGGCGTCGCCGAGAAGGAACCCCACGTGGTCCCCGTGCGCGCCGAAGACGTCGAAGATGTCGCCGCCGGTGTGCTCGGCCGGCTCAGACCACCCCGCGATGTCGAACCCGTCCACGCACGGCATCTCGCGCGGCAGCAGCGCCTGCTGGATGCGGCGCGCGAGCATCAGCTCCCGCTCCAGTTGGACCTTGGCCTTGTACTCGGAGAGCAAGCGTGCCCGGTCGAGCGCCACGCCCGCCTGCGAGCCGACCACCGACAGCACGTACTCGTCGTAGTTGGTGAACGGCCCCTGTTTCTTATTGAGCACCTCGAGGACGCCCACCAGGTTGCCGTCGAGGTCCAGCATGGGACACGCCATGAGCGAGCGGGTCCGGAATCCCGTCCGGCGGTCCGGCTCCGGGTTGAACCGCGGGTCGCGGTAGGCGTCGGGAATGTTCACGCAAGCGCGCTTCTTCGCGGCGAACCCGGCGATGCCCGCGCTCGCCGGGAACCGGATTTCGTCCTGCTCGCCCTGCGCGATTTTTGAATAAAGCTCGTCGGTCTCCGCGTCGTATAGAAAGAGGCTCGTCCGTTCGGCCTCCAGGAGTTCGCGGGTTTCGTTGAGGATGAGTTCCAGCAGCGGGTCGAGGTGCCTTTCGCTGCCCATCCGCCGGGCCACCTCGAGGATGCGCCCGAGATCGCTCGACTTGAGCTTCGGCAGCGTTTCGCGGATGTCCACGCTCATGGCCGGTCTCCCTGGCGGGCGGAAACTGCGGCCCCGCCTTGCGGGATGAGTATAGGACGGCCCGCCGCCGGTGACAAGCCGAAACGGTTTTGCCTTGTCCCGCGCGCGCCGGCTGGTAAGATGAGGGCTTTGCCATGAAATGCACTCGACTGCTGACAGCGATGGTTCTCGGACTCTGGATCGCGGGCTCGGTACCGGCCGCGCAGGATTCCGCTGCGCCGGGTTCGGCCGAGCAGGACCGCCGCACGCCCGTGGTTCGGGCGATCGACCGCTGCGGGCCCGCCGTCGTGAACATCTACACCCGGCGCGTGACCGTGGAGCGGACGCCGTTCTTCAACCTGCCCGACATTTTCCGGCGCGACCTTCCCCGCGAACTGTTCGAGCGGCGGCGCGTCACGCGCAGCCTCGGATCCGGCGTGCTGGTCCACGAGGACGGGTACATCGTGACCAACGCCCACGTAGTCCAGCGCAGCACCGAGATCCGCGTGGTGCTCCAGGACAAGCGGGAGTTCGACGCGACGCTGGTCGCGGCCGACCTGGACAAGGACCTCGCCATTCTGAAGGTCGAGGCCGAGCAGCCCCTCCCGTCGGCGCGGCTCGGAACGTCGAGCGACCTGATGATCGGCGAAACCGTCATCGCCATCGGAAATCCCCTCGGCTACGCCAACACGGTCTCGTCCGGTATCGTGAGCGCCGTGGACCGGAAACTCGACTTCGGCGACGACGTGGTCTACGATAACCTGATCCAGACCGACGCGGCCATCAATCCCGGCAACTCGGGCGGCGCCCTCGTGAACATCAACGGGGAGGTCATCGGCGTCAACGTGGCGATCCGGGCCGATGCCGAAGGCATGGGCTTCGCCATTCCCGTCGACGCGGTGCGCGAGAACCTGGTCCGACTGCTTAACTTCCGCAACTTCAAGCGACACTGGCTCGGCGTGGTCCTCGATGAGCAGCGGACCAAGTCCGACGACGGGAAGTGGGAGGTTACGGTCACGGTGGAGGCCATCGATCCGGACTCGCCCGCCGCCGAGGCCGGCCTTGCGGTCGGCGACGTGGTGGCCGGTGTGAAC
>CAZGEE010000025.1:0-10766 GCA_964525035.1 uncultured Anaerolineales bacterium | reverse complement strand
GCTGTTCCAGGTCATCGAGGTACGGCGTCAACTCCATGGCTCGGCTCCCTATTCGCCGATGGCCTTGATGACCAGACGCTTGCGCCGCTGTCCGTCGAACTCGGCATAGAAGACCTGTTGCCACGGGCCGAGGTCGAGGGCGCCTTCCGTGATAGGCAGTATCACCTGGTGGTGCACCAGCAGGTTCTTCAGATGGGCGTCCCCGTTGACCTCCCCGGTGCGGTGGTGCTGATAGTTTTCGCGGTACGGGGCCAGTTGCTCGAGCCACTCGTCGATGTCCTGGTGGAGCCCCGGCTCGTCGTCGTTGACGAACACCCCCGCCGTGATGTGCATGGCCGAGACCAAAACGAAGCCCTCCTGGATTCCCCTCTTCTCGACGACCTCCGCCACGTCATCGGTAATGCGGACGTAGGTCCGGTGCTCCTTCGTGTTGAACGTCTTGTACTCGGTCTGGGATTTCATCGTATCGTTTCCTCCAGTGATAGCCCGCTCGCATTGTCCGGCAGTCGTCGGATGGGCAGATCATATCGCACGCGTTACCTTCGGACAAGGGCGTGGCGCCGCGGCGGGCCGGCTTCGAGGGCCGCTCAGATATCCTGCGCGTGGTACGGTTCGATATGCACCTCGTGACAGGCGCGGATGAAGGCGGCGGCGGACCAGGCCTGGTAGGCTTTGCCCATGGGCCGGCCGGTCTCGCCGTGGAGCCACTCGTTGAATTCCCACTCGTGGGCGATGCCGGCCCGGTTGGCCTCGGCGAGGCGGAACAGCTCCTGGTGGGCGATGTCGCGCAGGCCCAGGCGGTTGATGAACCGGACCCACTGGCCTCCGATGAAGGGCCAGATTCCGCCATTGTGATAGTGGTGCGGAAGGTTCAGCATGTTGACCGTGTAATACGATCGCCAGTCGGGGTCTCCGGCGGTGACCGGCGGGTACAGGTTGCACACCGGCAGGGGTTGGTTCGCCCCGACACCCCACAGGAATCGGAAGACGCCCTTGGCCCGCTCGATGCTGATGACGTTGAACAGGGCGGCCAGGATATTGGCATAGACGTCACACCGCCAGTCGAAGCCGAACGGAGTAATCTCCGCCAGGAGGTACCGCGTCTCGCCGATGGTGAACTGGAAATCGGAGAACGCCGGCAGCCGGAAGGCGGGATTGGCGGTCGGCCAGAATTTCTGGGCGATCGTGTCCTTGATCGTCTGGGCGCAGCGGAGGTAGCGGGCGGCCTTCTCCCGGTCGCCGAGCATCTCCCCGAGTCGGCCGAAGCAGAGGTTCGCCCGGTACCAGACGAGTTCGTCGTACAGCACGTTGTAGCTGCGACCGAACAGGTCCGTCCAGTCGCCGGCCTCCGGGATCTCCAGCAGCCCGTCGTTGTTGCTGTCGTGCGCGCTGAGCCAGTTCATGGCGAGCTGGAGTCGGTCCTGCCACTCGCGCAGAAAGTCGATGTCGCGGGTCTTGCGCACGTAATGGTAAAAAGCGATGAGAATCCAGAGCCCGCTGTCGATGGCGCTGATGCCGCCGATGCCCGAGTAGTCCGGCAGCTCGTCATCCAGGGTGACGTTGCTCGGAATCTGTCCCGTGGGCGAGGTGTGCGAGAGCAGGGTCGTTAGCGTGTTGCGTTCGCACTCCCGCAGGTGCTCGTCTTCCACGTGGAGTGATCCGATGATCGTGATGGCCCCGTCACGACCCCAGACGCTCCGGTAGTTCTGGTCGGTCCTGGCGAACTCGTTGTCTTCGATCGAGCAGGCCGAGTAACCCAGGGGGGTGATGTTCTTGTACAGAACGTCGTAGGCGTTCTCGTAGCACGTCTCGATCAGGTCGAGTTGATCCGACGTGAGGGTGTGGAACTGCTCCGGGCGGAAGAGCCGCGAGATCGCCGGCTCAAACCGCTCGTGCAGGACGTCTTCGCCGTTGGGCGTAGCGATGTCTTCCACGACCCCGTAATGCAGGAGTCCCTCCAGCACGCCGTCCGCGTAGGTCTTCCTCGCCGCGTAGGTCTGGTAGCCGACGGTTTGCTCGTAGAGCTCCGGCTGGGCGTTGTCGACGACGATTCCACGGACCCCCTCGATGCAGAACATCGAACTGTCGTTGCCCGTGTCGCCGGCCACGAGAACCTGCTGGGGGGAGAGCTTCAGATGGTCCAGCAACCACAAGAGGGAGTTGCCCTTGTTCGCGCACATGGGAAGGACGTCAAGGTCCCGCGCGCCCGAGAAGATGACGTTGACCTTGAGGCCCACGTCGGCGAGATCGTGATGAATGCGCTTGATGTCCTCCGGCGATGCCTCGTGGATGTACCAGCTCGACTTGAACGGGGTCTGGAACCGGTCGGGCTGCTTCTCCACCGAAGGATAGCGCAGCATAATCTCCTCGGCCTTCTCCACGTCCCATCCCACGGCCAGGTTGTCATAGAAGTCCTTGAGGACCGCCCGCCGGGCGCAGTCGTAGACCACCGTGCCGACGCCGCAGATGAGGTAGTCCGCCTCGGGAAGGTCCGACCGTTTCACCTCGTCGGCCGTGTCGCTGACCAGTCGGCCGGAGTTGTAGCAGAGCAGGGGCCGCTGCTCGCCCGGCAGGCGCTCCCAGGTCTTGCGGAACGCCAGCGTCGCGTCGGGCTTGCCCAGCAATGTGCCGTCAAGATCGCTGCAGAAAAGCCGACAGTCCATAGGCTAAATCTTATTCTCCCCCGGTTTTACATGCACAATCAGTTGCGACCTGACCTGGCTGTCGGCCGCGTTGAGAAGCTGCTGCGTCACGCTCGTCCAGGTGAACAGACTCCGGGCCGTCTGCGATCCGCTCTGGCTCAACCGCTCCCGCATCGGGCGGTATCGCAGCGCCTTCAGGATGGTGATGCCGAGCTCGTCCTTGTCGAACGGGTCCGCGAACAGGACGTGTTCGCCATAGTTGAAAATCCTGTACAGTCCCCCGCGCGTCGTCACCACAACCGGGGTCCCGCAGGCCATGGCTTCCACGGCCGTCATGCCGAAGGGCTCGTAGCGGCTCGACAAAACGAACACGTCGGCCGCGCGGTAATAGTCGGGAAGATCTTCGTCCGGAATATACCCGGTGAACGTAATCCGGTCTTCCAGTCCGTACTGCTTGCGCAACTGGAGGAGTTCCTGATAGATTTTCTCCTCGGTCTCGTCCCGGTCCTCATGTCCGACGGCCAGCAGCAGGTTGGCCTCGGGATCCCGCTCCGCCACCACACTGAAACCGTGGATCAGCAGGTCGAAACCCTTATTTCTCGCCAACCGGGAAACCGCGAAGATCACGTGCCCCTTGAAGCCCAGCCGTTCCCGGATCATCTCCCGGGAGGCCTGCCCGATGCGGTAAAACCGGTTGTCGTCGTAGCCCGGCGGAATGAACCGGATCTTTTTCTCAGGGATCGCGTAGTCCGCCTGGACCTTGTCGAGCTGAATGGGGGTCGTGGCCGTAATCAGGTTGCACTCGTCGTAAATCTTCTGTTCATGGCGGATGCGCTCCGAGAAGTTGTACTTCTTCTCGAAGGACGCCTTGTCGTCCGGGTAGTCGGTCTCCATCCGCGCCTTCTTCCAGGTGCCGATCGAGTGCGGCGTGTGCAGGTGCGGTACACTGAGCGTCCGTGCCAGGTGCTGCCCGGCAACTCCGGCGTCCCAGTAGTGGCTGTTGATGAAGTCGTACTTCAGGTCGTTCTCCCGGATGTACTCGAAGGCGTTCTGGACCCATTCCGGAATGCTCTCATACAGGTACTCCTTCGGGATGAAGTCCTTTCCGCCGCACGGCATCCGGATGACGCGAACCTGGTCATTGACCTCGTCGATCTCCGGCTGATCCTCGAAACGCCGGGTCCAGATGTCCACCGCGTACTTGAACTGCGAGAGCTTTTTCGAAAGCTCCAGCACGTAGACCACCTGGCCCCCCGTATCCGGTGCGCCCAGCGGAGGATGTGCCGCCACGTAGCCGTGAGTGGAAATCATCGCGATGCGTTTCCAGGGTCGCCGTTTCCCCTTCGACTCGCCCTCGCCCATCCTTTCACCTCCTTTTAACTGATGCCCGCTCCAGCCCCTGTGATGATATCCGCCTTGCCGGATCATCGCAAGGTGGTGCTGGCGGGTGTCGGACCCGGGCAACTGCTTCGGACAGCCCTCAGCCGCCGGGGCACGCTCCTACGCCACCGGGAGTAGCCGTTTCCCGGCAGGTATAGCCTTCGTGCGCCCAAAGAATGGGACCGGGGGTTTCCGACAAGGCAGAGCGGCGTTGCCATCGGTGCCGGCTCTCCTTATAATCCGCGTAGCGTGCCGGTGGCGAACTGAACGGGCGTCGGGGTCGGCCCGGTCGTCCGGGGGAGGTGTTTCTATCACCAAAGAGGCCCCGAAAACCATCGGCAGGGAGGTCGTCTATGACGGCCGTAAGATCCGCCTGGAGGTCTTCCGAATCGAGGAGGGCGACGGGAGGCAAACGACCCGGGAAGTGGCCGTCCATCCTGGAAGCGTGGCCGTCCTGGCCTTGAGAAAAGGGGCCGGCGATGAGCCCGAGCTCCTGCTGGAGCGGAACTTCCGCTACAGCGTGGGCAAGCGGGTCATCGAACTGCCCGCCGGGACGCTGGATGTCGCGGGAGAGGAACCGGCGGCCTGTGCCCGTCGGGAACTGATCGAGGAGACCGGTTTCCGCGCCGAACGTGTGAGGCGGTTGTTCTCCATTCTGCCCAGCCCGGGTCTGCTGACCGAGCGGCTGGTGGTTTTCGCGGCAACGGGTCTGACGGAAGGGCGCCCGGAGCCGGAGGCCGGGGAATGGATCGAGTGCTTCTGGGTGCCCTGGCGGAAAGCGCTGCGGATGGTCCGGAAAGGCGAGATCGAGGACGCGAAGACCATCTGCGGTATCCTGTACGGCGAGGCGTTCGGCTTGCCCGCGGTCTCGTGAGGCCCGGACCCGGAAGCCGGTCGGGAAATGTCCGGCCCCGAATCATTGTGGAATCCTCGTACCGGAACGAGAGCTGAGAGCCATGGCGTGGCGTCAATCGTGGAATCAACCGACCGGCGGCGGGCGGTACCGGCACATCCGGTTCGGCACCGGCGGACGCCCGCGCGGCCTGTGGGTTCTGATCATCATCACGGTGCTCGTCTTTCTACTCGTTCAGGGGTCGGCGATCACCGAATACGGCACACTGGACGCTCGGGCGGTGTTCGAAGGCGGACAGGTCTGGCGGCTCGTCACGTTCCAGTTTCTGCACGCCGGATTCGGTCACATTTTTTTCAACATGTTCATGCTCTGGATGTTCGGCCGCATCGTCCAGATGCAGATCGGCACCCGCCGTTTCGTCTGGCTTTACCTTCTGGCGGGAATTGCAGGAGGACTGGCTCAGTGCGCGTTTGGCTATGCGGTGGCAGAGCAGGTGCCCGGCTATCTGGACGTGCCGACCGTGGGGGCCAGTGCGGGCGTCATGGGAATCGGCGTGGCCTTTGCGCTGATCAATCCGAATGCGATGGTCTACCTGTTCTTCATCCTGCCCATCCGGGCCAAGTGGCTTGCGGTCGGGTATTTTGTCCTGGAAACCTGGCCGATGCTGAATGTGTTCCTGGGCGGCCCGATTGGGCATGTGGCCCACGCCGCCCACGTCGGGGGCATGGTCTACGCGCTGGGCTGGGCCGTCGTGGCCGGGTACGTCCGCCACCCGGTGGCGCTGCGCGCGCAGCGGTTTGTCCGGGGATTTGTTCGGAAGGCGAAGTCGCGCGCTCAGAGGAAGAAGCCGCGGAAGCACCCGGTAGTGCGCGGTCCCAACGCGTATTCGCCCCGGGGGCCGAGTGCACGCGATGAGCGGAAACTCGACGAGGTGCTCCGGAAGATTCACGGCGGGGGGCTGGCCTCGCTCAGCGAGGAGGAACGAGACTTTCTGCGCAAGATGAGCGAACGCCGGCGGGACGACGTCGATTTCGACAACCGGTACAGGCGGGGATGAAGGGTCCTTTCCATGGCGGCGGCCCGGCTTGTCGGGGGCAAGGAATCACGGGGCACGGAGACCCCCCGGACGCTTGTAAAGGAGCAGTGTGTTGCCTGACAGCGTGGCCTATCTGAAGTGCATCCGCGCAAGTTGCGGGGCCGAGTTCAGCCCGGACGAGGTCCTGTTCACGTGTCCGGAGTGCGGCGACCTGCTGGACGTGCGGTACCGCTGGGACCGTGCGGAGGTGCCGGACCGGCTGGCGTGGTTCGAGCGTCGCTGGGCCGAGCGGGGCGACCCGCTGGCTTTCAGCGGGGTCTGGCGATTCCGCGAGCTGCTCCCGTGGGCCGGCCGGGCGCACGTGGTCACTCTCGGCGAGGGCCAGACCATCCTGCAGCAGGCGGATCGCGTGGCCGAGTATGCCGACGTCCGGCCCGGGCGATTCCACCTCCAGTACGAGGGGCTGAACCCCAGTGGGTCGTTCAAGGACAACGGCATGACGGCCGCGTTCACCCATGCCCACCTCGCCGGGGCGAAGCGCGTCGCCTGCGCCTCGACGGGAAACACCAGCGCGAGCATGGCGCTGTATGCCGGCGCCAGTCCCGGCATGAGCGGACTCGTCTTCATCGGCAGCGGGAAGATCGCCTACGGCAAGCTGGCCCAGGCGCTGGACTACGGTATCGAGACCCTCCAGCTCTTGGGCGACTTCGACCGCTGCATGGCGCGGGTCCGGGAGGTCGCGGAGAAGTTCGGCGTCTACCTGATGAACAGTCTCAACGCGTTCCGCCTGGAAGGGCAGAAGGCCATCATGTACCGCGTCCTGGAGGGCCTCGGCTGGGAGGTGCCCGACTGGATCGTGGTGCCCGGCGGCAACCTGGGCAACTCCAGCGCGTTCGGCAAAGCGTTCGCGGAGTTGAAAGAACTGGGCCTGGTGGACCGGATTCCCCGGATGGCGGTGATCAACGCCACCGGCGCCGACACGCTCTACCGGCTGGTCAACGAGGAAGGCCTCCGCTGGAATGGCGGCGACGTGGACGACGCGAAGATCGCCCGCTTCTACGAGCGGATGGACGCCGAGGGGCGGCGGGCCAGGACCACCGCCAGCGCGATCGAGATCAATCGACCCGTGAACCTGAAGAAGTGCCTTCGGGCACTCGACTGGACCGACGGCGTGGTCGAGAAGGTGACCGACCAGGAAATCCTCGACGCCAAGGCCCAGGTGGGCCGCGGCGGACTGGGGTGCGAGCCGGCGAGCGGCGCGGGCGTGGCCGGCACCCGCAAGCTGGTCCGACAAGGCGTCATCGGACCGGATCAGCGCGTGGTCTGTATCCTGACCGGGCATGCCCTGAAGGATCCGAACATCACGGTGGCCTACCACACGAAGACGGACGAGCAGTTACGTGAAAAGTACGGGGACTATGGCGTCGAGCGTGCGGCCTTCGCCAACAGGCCGCGTGTGGTCGAAGACGACATGGACGCCATCGTTCGGGCGATCGAGGAGACCGGCCGTGAGTGAACCATCGGGCATACGCGTAGCCGTCAGCGGGGCCGCGGGACGAATGGGCCGGCGACTCGTGGCGTTGACGGGCGAAGCGTCGGACCTTGCGCTTGTGGCGGCTCTCGAGTGTTCGGAGCACGATACGCTTGGCGCTGACGCGGGAACCCTGGCGGGCGTCGGCGAGCTTGAGATCGCCGTCACGGATCGGCTGCCGGCTTCCGGCGCCGACGTCGTGGTGGACTTCAGTTCCCCGGCGGGGACGCGGACGCGCGTCGCCGAGTGCCGGGAGCGAAAGATCCCCATGGTGATCGGGACGACCGGACTTGACGCGCAGGCCGAACAGTTGGTCGCCAATGCCGCTGCGGACATCCCGGTGGTGCGGGCGGCGAATATGAGCGTGGGCATCAACGTCCTTCTGCGCACGGCGGCGGAGCTTGCGGCCACCCTGGGGCCGGAATACGACGTCGAGATCGTGGAGACGCACCACCGGTTCAAGAAGGATGCCCCCAGCGGGACGGCCCTGGCCCTTGGACGCGCGATGGCCGAGGCCGCCGGCCGCGACCTGGCCCGGGACGCGCGCTACGGCCGCGAGGGGGCGTGCCCGCGCACAGAGGGCGAAATCGGCATTCACGCGGTGCGAGCCGGTGACGTGGTCGGCGAGCACAAGATCGTTTACGGCGGCCTCGGCGAGCGCGTGGAACTGGGCCACGTGGCGTCCACGCGCGACACGTTCGTCCGCGGAGCCCTGCGGGCCGCCCGGTGGATCGTGGGGAGGCCGGCCGGACTGTACGGCATGACGCACGTGCTCGGCCTGGAATAGGTTCGACCCGCTGACTTGTTGAGGAATGTGCTGAGCAGGTTCTGCGCTCCGGCGTGTGGGGCAAGCAGTATCAGGTAAGTCTTTTGCTGTCAGGTGCCATGGTTGCGGCGTTTGAGGCACGCACTCGCGGCCGCACCCAAGAAAGCTTAGGTAATACCGCTTAGGGCGGTTCGCCGTGCTTGAAGCGACGGATGGTTCGACCTCCGGATCGGCGCGCGGGTGGCGGAAAGGCAGACGCGCAGGATTTAGGTTCCTGTGCCCGAAAGGGTGTGGGGGTTCGAATCCCCCCCCGCGCACCAAAACGCCGATTGCGATTTCCTCGTTGCCCGAACACCCCATCCACGTTGCCTCTTTTTCCATGCCGATGGTGTCTTGTCTCTAGGACGGTACCGCCCGAAGGGCGTGGCCTTTCTTCTGCGGCCCAGTGTCTGTCGAGCGGGCAGGCTATCCGGCCGTGAAGTCGCGAACGCCCCCTATCCAAGCAGGTTGTCCATGGCCATCATGATGGCGAACCCGATCAGCAGGCCGAAGGTGGCCACGCGCTGGTAGCCGTGCGTGTGGGTTTCCGGAATGATCTCGTCGCCGATGACGAAGAGCATCGCCCCGGCGGCGAACGCCATGGCGAAGGGAAGGAACGGCTGGGAAATCGTGACCACGCCGGCACCGACCAGGCCGCCCACGGGTTCAACGAGTCCGGTGAGCAGGGCGATGAAAAGGGCCTTCGCCAGCGGGTATCTCTCGCGGAGCAGGACCACGGCCACGGCCAGCCCCTCCGGGAGGTTCTGCAGGCCGATCCCGATCGCCAGGCTGGTTCCATTGCCGAGAGCTTGGGCGTATTCTGCCGTGCCCGGCTCCAGGAAGCTCGCCCCGCCGTAGCCTACGCCCACGGCCAGCCCCTCGGGGAAATTATGGATGGTGATGGCGAGAACGAAGAGCCAGGTCTTACGAAGACTGCTGGCGGGCCCTTCGTGGCCGAGGACCGCGTGCTCGTGCGGGATCCACTTGTCGCTGCGATCGAGGAAGAGGCCTCCGGCAAGGATGCCGAGTACGACCATCCCGACCGCGATGGCCACGTTCCCCGTTTCATCCAGCCCGAGCCCGAACCAGTCCATGGCGCCGCCGGTCTCAATGGCGGGGACGATGAGGCTGAAACTGGTCGCGGCCAACATGACGCCGGCGGCGAACCCCAGCATCCCGTCCAAAGCCCGGTCGGAGATGCGGCGAAAGACCACGCACGGGAGAGCACCGAATCCCGTAGCGAGTCCCGCCAGGAGACTTGCCAGCAGACCGTAGAGCACAATATTGTCCATGGCCGCTCCGTCAGCGATGGCGCCGTCAGGGTCAGAGCATAGCACGATTCCCCTGCACGGAAAGTCCTTTTTGCTCGGCCGGGTTGAGCGCGCCTGCAGGATTTGCGCTTGCATTCGGCCGCGGAGAATCCGAAAACCCCGGTGCAGGGGCCGGCGGCTTCCGGACACGATCCCGCTGAAGCCCTTCGCGCACCAAGTCTCGGGGACTTGAGGCACGAAAACATGACCGATTGGAACGTTCTGAACGCACTCCGGGTGCCCTGGACCGCGGGCCTCGTGCTCTTGGCCGGCGGGGTGGTCCTGATGGTGTTCGGCTCCCGGTGGCGGACGTTCTGCGAAGTGCTCCTGGCCTCGTTCGCCGGGGGCGTCACCGCGTTGCTTGTGCTTCCGCCGACTCCGGCGAATCCAATCTGGGTCGCGACAGGGGTCTGCTTGGCAGCCGGCTTGCTTACTCTCTGGCTGCCGCGCATTGCGATCGTGGTGCTGGCCGCGTTCACGGTCGGATTGGCCCTGAGCGTGTCGGCCCACGTTCTGGCCGAGCTCCCGTCCATTCCCCTGCTGGTGAGCAGCCTGTCGAACCGTCAGGTCGGCACGGTGGTCCACGCCCCGGACTACGTGGGCTCCCAGTGGATGCTCGGGTTGCTGCTTGGCGGCATGCTCCTGGGCGTGATCGTGGCGGTGGCGTCGCTCGAGTGGGCTCGGCGCGTGGTGACGGCGTCGGCGGGCTCGCTGGCTTTCCTGGCGGGGATCGCCTTGATCACGCGGGAGTTTTTCTCTGCCCATCTGCCCCCCGGGTATCCGATGAAATATGCGCAGGTGATTGTGCTGCTGTGGGCCGAATTGACGCTGGTCGCCATCCTGATGCAGCGCCGGGTCGAGCAAGGGGCTCAGAGGGATGGTCGGGCGGAAGACCTGGAATGAACGGTCGGATCATTGCATGGCTCAGCCAGTGGACCGAGCACGCGAACCGTGCGCTGGCCGAACTGCCGGCCCAGATCGAACGAATCGAGCTGGTCTGGGCCGCAGTGCTCGTTCCGGTAGGGATCATCAGCCTGCTTTACGGTTTTCGTATTTTTAAGGCCGTGGTCGTGGTGTACTCATGTGCCCTCGGGGCCGCGCTGGGCAGCCTGGCCCCCGGAGGTCTCTTCGGGCGGCCGGACTTCTGGTGGATAGGGTTACTGGCCGGGGGCGTCCTGGCCGCGGCCGTGGCCTGGCCGCTGGTCCGCT
>CAZGEE010000024.1:9693-11273 GCA_964525035.1 uncultured Anaerolineales bacterium | reverse complement strand
CGCCCCCGCCCCCGCCGCTCCGGCCGCCCTCGCCCTCGGTCCGGGCCTCCTGGAGGTCCACGAGGGCCTCGAAGAGCATCTGGACCGCCGTCTGCTCGGCCGCCTCTCCTCGGAGCGTCTCAAGCTGTTGCTCGACCTCCCTCTGGTCGGCCTCCCGCCGTTTCTCTCCTTCCTGAAGGAACCGTTGGAATTCGATGGTCTTCAGTCCGTCCGAGGCCGTTTGCCTCAGGTACCCGGCTTCGGCCTCCTCCCGGACCGTCTTGAACAACTCCTCGGCCCGGATGAAATCCCGTTCCATCAACGGCTTCTCGAGCTCGGCGTTCAGCAACTCGCCGGCCTTCTCGTAGTTTTCAGCCTGCGGGTCCAGCTTCAGGGGCTTGACCTCGGGCAGCTCACCCGTGCCCTCGGAGGATGGCCCTTCGCCTTCCTCGGGCTCGCTGACCGGTCGCAGGTACAGGTCCTTCACGTACGTCCGCGCCTCCGCCGGCATCTCAATGGTGTAATGGCCGTTCGCCTCGCCCGTGACGGTGATCTCGGCGTCCAAGGGCAAGGTCCCGATAACCGCCCAGGTGCGATCGCCCGCGGGGTCCTTGGCATAGACACGCGTTGCGGACTCCTGGATCAGTCCGCTGTCTTCGTCACCCCGCTTCACCGCTTCCTTCTTCACCAGGGCGATGACACTCTCAGACGGCTCGATGGCGCGCCATCCGTGGACCTGATCGTAGGCTCGAACCCGGGTCGGACCATTCAGCCGGGCGACCTCGTAGAAGTACCGGCCCGGTCCGCTGCGAACCCGCACGGCGGTTCCGACAATTTCCATGGACCGGCCCTGTTCGGGTATCTCCGCGCCGGCTTCGGTTCCGGCCGGCTCGGAAGCCGTTTCAGCCAGACCGCCCTGGCCCAAAGCGAGGGACCCCGTGGAGACGAGGAGCAACAGGGCAACACTGAAACGCATCGTCGCATCTCGTAGCATAATTCGTCCCTCCCGGTTCAACGGGACGTGACATGGTCCGCCGCAGCCCGCGGCGACAGCGCAAATTCAAACGCCTCACCAGCCTAACGTTCCCTTGGATATCCGTCAACGAAAAAGGGTACCACGGCCGCCACCACCGCGTCGCCAGGCTGTGCGGCCCGTGTTCCGCTAGCGGGATCGCTGCGGCAGCAGCGAGGATCGCGACCACCGCCGCTTCAGAGAATCGCGGAGCTCTGTCATACGCTGCACGGCCGGCGGAACGAAGGTGTTTGACAGCACGTAGGTCGTCGTGGCGCAGCGGTGCAGCGACCCGTGGGTCCCGACGAGCGTGGCAAAGCCCTCAAATCCCTGAGCGCCGTGGTAATACTGCGGAGCCAGGCTCAACAGAACCTGAGGGGGATACTCTACGTTTCCTTCGAAAGCCCCCGCCAGCCGAACCAGAGGATCCGGAAAACGATGGTTCCACGTGGCCTGAAGCCAGGCTTCGGCGGATGCCCACCCCCGGGCGTCCATCTGTTCCTTGGCCCGCATCGCTCGGATCACCGGTGCGAGTTTCAAGGAATCGGCCTCGTCCATTACGTAACGATATCCCTTCTCTTCGGAGGCC
>CAZGEE010000024.1:0-9683 GCA_964525035.1 uncultured Anaerolineales bacterium | reverse complement strand
CGGCCTTCGGGCCCTACGACGATCACCCCGCCGTCTTCCGCGTAAGCTGCCAGATCAACCCCTTCGACTTGTGCGGCCGCGGACGCCACCTTGCCGGCTTGCTCGGTGTAAACGGCTACGTGCGAGACCAGACCGAAGGCGGGGATGGCCACGCCGTCCGCATGACCAACGTGGTCGGTCAGCCGAAAACCCGCCTCTTCCAGGGCGGGCTGCAGGTCCACCCGTTTCATATCCGCTTCGTTGAGGCCGTGGTCGGCCAAGGAAACGATGCGCAGACGCCCCCTGGTCTCCCACACCAGTTTTTCCAGCGCCTCGTCAAGGCGAATTAGAAATTGCTTCACGCGCTCGTGGCCCAGCTTGTGGCCCAGGGCGTCGCTGTTGACCATGTAGATGGCCGCAAACGGCTCGTCTTCCCGCTCAAGCCAACGCTCGATTGCGGCAACGCTCTTATCGAGTTCCCGGCCCGCCACCCAGTCGGGCAGGACGTAGACCAGACCGTCCAGAAAGTAGCTCTGCCGCCAGAGCATGTGCTCCGGCCAGACCCGCTCGTTTCCTCCCCGCAGGTAGAAACCCTTTCCGCCGACCAGCTTCCGGGACTCCGGATCGAGAAACCGCGCCTCGACGCCGTACGGCCGGGGCGTCTCGAAAAAGTCGGCGTAGATCGTATCCGTAACGGTGGGGAAACCGGGAATCACCCGGCCGGGAGGATAGAACAGTCGAAAGTGGCCCTCCTCGTAAAGCTCGGCGACCAATTCATACGAAATTCCGTCGAGCAGCACGAGCAGTGTGCGACACGCCCCGTCCTGGGACTCATCGAGGTCCACGCGATGTTTAAAGGCGCCGTCATAATCTTCGTCGAACAGCAGACGGCGTTTCACGCCACCGGAATTGTATAACTGAAGGTAGTCAATCCGATGGTCGCCATTGGTATCGTACCCGGCGACCTCCCGCGAGCCGACCACGTTCGGCCCTACGTGGAAGTCGGGTTCCGGTCGCCACCTCGCGGGATGGCTGCATCCGCTGACGGCAATCGCAGCCAGCGCCCATCCCAGAGCACGGCAACGAACGAGCAAGCCCATCGGGAACCTCTTTCGCATTATTTCAAAACCCTCGGGCGGCCCGCAAGCCGGTTCCTCCCCCCTACGGGCTCACCGGTTCGGGCTCCGGCTTCTCGGCGGGCACTTCATCAGGATGAGGCTTCGCCGTGGGCCGGCGCTCCGCCTCAGGGTCGGTCCCGGATGGCGTCGCAACCTCGGTCTGTGGCGACTCCGCTGCGGCCGGCCCCGCGTCCTTCACCACGCACTTACGCCCCGAGCGAAGCATGTCCTTGATCCTTTCGGCCGCGGCCTTTCGGTGCTCTTCCAAATCGGCACGGCGCTTTTCCGCGAGTTCGCCCTGGTACGCTTTCCACAGACGAATCCGCTCCTGCTGGATCATTCCATTGAGCAGGAGCACAACAAGCACGGCGCAGATGCCCAAGCCGAGCCACACGGTCCACTACCCTTTCCGAACGCAATGCAGTCGAGCCGGCGATAGGGCAGTTATCGGCAAGGGCAGCGAGCCGAGTTTAAGTTGGAGCCGGCCGGACCAGCCGGACGAAGTACCCGCCATCCCCGGCCTTCGACGGCAGCGTCTCCTGCTCTAACTGGAGGGACACGTCTTTCCGCTCCGCCAGCACACGGCGAACCCGCTCTCCGTTTTCCTCGGGCTCAATGCTGCACGTCGAATAAACGCACACGCCACCCGGGCAGGTCAGATCCAATCCCTGGCGCAGCAGGGATGATTGAACGTTCTCGAGCCGCTCGAAACTGCCTGGCTTCACGCGCCATCGCGCCTCGGCCCGTCGGTTCAGGACGCCCGTGTTGGTGCACGGCACGTCCACCAACACCCGGTCGAATCCGTCCCCAGCCAACCTGGCCGTGCGGTTCGGCTCGTTGGCTTCCACGCGGGCGTTCTTCAGCCGCAGCCGCTTCACGGTATCCCGCAGCAGCGCCAGCCGCTTCCCGGGGCGATCCAGCGCATACACGTCTCCGCGGCCGGCCAATCGCTCCGCGATGTAGCCGGTCTTGCCGCCCGGCGCGGCGCAGAGGTCCAGGACTCTGTGCCCCGGCTCGGGGGCCAGGGCCTCCACCGGGAGCATGGCGGTCGGGTCCTCCACCGTAACCGCGCCCTCGGCAAGCAACTCGGCAAGGCAATCGTAAGGCAATCCGGAGAGGTCGAGCACGTTGACCCGTTCCGTGCGGCTCTGCTCCCGGACCGGTTCCGGGAGGCGATCTAGCACTTCCTCAACTGTCTCCCGGGACTCGTTGACGCGCGCAAAAGTTCGCGGGGGGCGATTCAGCGCAGCCAGTACATCGATCGTCCGCCCCTCGCCCCAGCGCCGGTGCCATCGGGCCACGAGGAAATCCGGAAAGCTGCACGCAACGGCGAGACGCTGCACCGTCTCCCGCGGAAGCAGCGGCTTGCGGAGAACGACCACCCCGCCGCGCGGACCGGCCAGACGGCGACGCGGGTCGGTTACTTTCGCCGGCTCGGCCTCGCGGTCCAGTTCCCCGGCTACGTTGCGCAGCGCCGCGTTGGCCAGCCCTGCCAGCCTCCCCTGCCCTCCCTTGCGCATCAGGTCCACCGACCGGCTCACGACCGCGTAGTCCGGGACTCTGTCCAGGAACAGGATCTGATAGACGGCGCTCTGCAGAAGGAGTCTTGCATCGGCCGGCAACTGCCGGAGTGGTTTTCGCAGAACCGCTCGAAGCAGGAGGTTCACTGTCCGCTGATGCCGAACGGTTCCCAGGGCCAACTCGGTCGCGAAGGTCCGATCCGCGGCGGAGACGGTGCGCGCCCGCAGAAGCCTGTGCAGTTCGTCCTGCACATAGGAACGTCGGCGGCGGGCCGCTTTCAGCGCGGACCAGGCCAGTTCGCGGGCTCCCATCCCTTCTTCTTGAGTGCCGGAGGATGGCATGGCGGATCACCGGAGAAAAAACTCCACCGCCTCTCGGACGGTTTCGATGTCGACGCACGTGTCCCGGCACGGTCCGTTCGGGGTGTCCAGCTCGACCAGACGCGCCGGCTTCGGGAACGTGGCCAAGAGCCCTTCGCTCAGTTCCTTTCCGCAGGCAACCGCGACGATTCCCTTCACGTCCCGTTGCCGGGCTCGTTGTGCGGCCAGACGCCCCCCGGTGGCGATAAACGCCTGCGTCCCCATCGCGTCAGCCAGATCCAGCAATTTCCCCACAGGACACCTGCCGCATCGACGGCAGTTCGCCAGGGATGCCACGACGTTGCACTCGCACGTGCTTCGCTGCAGGCACGACGAGAACAGCAGAAGCAGCTCCCCGGGCTTGCAGCGCGGCCGGCGCAGCTTCAGGCTCAGGTTATTGAGCGCGACCAGCGTGCGTCCCATGGAAGGTTGTCCTTACCCGTTTTCCGCGCCCGGCGAATCGAACGTGTCGCCGACCCGGACGTTGTGCCCGTTGCAGAAGTCGCTCCCGGACATTACCCGGCTCGACGCCGGCTTCAGCGAAAGGATCCTTACCGAACCCTTCCCGGCGGCCACCACCAGATCGGGCCGCGTTGCCAGTACGGTGCCGGGCGGTCCGCCCTCGGGCCCGGGACCTTCTCGGGGGGCGACCTCTTCGAGAATGACCCGCAAACGGTCACCCTGACTGCGACGAAGGTCCGTGTAAGCCCGGGGCCACGGCTTCAGCCCCCGAACGCGGCGGTCGACTTCCTCGGGGCTCCGCCGCCAGTCGATCCGCCCGTCTTCTTTCTTAAGGCGTGGAGCATAGGTGACCCGGGTCGGATCCTGGGCCTCCGCCGTCTGCGTGCCGGCCTCGATCTGGGCCAAGACATCGAGGACAACCTCTGCGCCGATTCCCGCCAGCCGGTCATGCAGCGAGGGGGCCGTCTCCCGTGGCCCCACGGAGACGGCCCGGCGGGCCAGCACGTCGCCGGCATCCATCTCCTGGGCCAGGTACTGAACCGTCACGCCCGTTTCCTTAAGGCCCCGGATGATGGCCCAGTTGCAGGGCGCCGCACCGCGAAGGGCCGGAAGCAACGACCCGTGCAGATTAAGGGCTCCCCTCGAAGGCAGGCGACAGATCTCCGGAGGCACCTTCTGACCGTAGGCCACCACCAGCAGCACGTCCGGTGAGGCTCGGGCGATCCAGTCCAGCACCTGCGCTTCACCAATGCGCCGGGGCTGCAGCACGGGAACACCGGCCTCGACTGCCGCGTCTTTAACCGGTCGCGACCGCAGCCGCCGGCCCCGACCCGCCGGCCGGTCGGGTCGGGTGATCAAGCCGACCACGCTGTGCTCACTTCGGCAGACCGAAACGAAGGTCGGCATCACGAAGTCGCCGCTGGCCGCCATTAGAACTCGCATGAAGCCGTATCGTCCCAGCAGTTCAGGGGCACGCCGCGTGCTCAGGCGAGCACTGTGTCGTCGCCCCCGGCCGCGCGCCGCTCAAGCATCTTCAGTGCCCGGCCGTGTCTCACGCGTTGGACCGTCGACATTTTGTCGCAGAGCAGCACCCCGTCCAGGTGATCGATCTCGTGCTGGAGGGCCCGCCCCGACAGTCCCTCGGCATCCACGAATCGCTCCTGCCCGTCCCGATCCTGGTATCGTACCCGGACCTTCCGGGCTCTCCGCACGTCGATATAGATCCCCGGGAAGCTCAGACACCCCTCTTGCCCGACGACGGTTCCCTCGCGGTGCACGATCTCAGGGTTGACGACAACCAACTTGCTGTCGGGCCCATCCCGCCAATCGAGCACGCACATCCGCCAGGCAAGACCGACCTGGGGCGCCGCGAGTCCCACGCCATTGGCCGCGTACATCGTTTCGAGCATCTCGTTCGCGGTCTCGCGGAGTCGTTCATCGAAGTGCCTCACGGGGTCCGCTTTGCGCCGCAGCACGTCGTTGGGATAGCAGACTACGTTCATCACCACGCTCCCGGTCCTCGCGTTTCAACGGAGTGATCATACCATTGTAGCGCCCCGTAGCCCGGGGTTCAAGGCGCCTTGATTTTTGTTTGACTTAGCCCGTGTGACGAGTAGACTGTATGATTCGCGGTATCAAGGACAATCATTGTATTGCCGCGGCCATCGAATGGTCGGCGGTTGTTCGATCTCTAGGAGGTATCCCCGTGGCCAAGGAGAACGCACAGAAGGAACAGAAGGCCACGCTAGCCACCGAGCCGGGGACGGAGCCGTCGCAGGAAAGCCTGCAACGGGCCAGAGGGTGCTTTGACGGCGCTGATGAGGCCGCCCGGCGAACGAACTACGAATACGCCATTGCTCTCTATATGCAAGGCCTGCGCTACGCCCCGGACGACGTGGAGCGGGGCCACAAGGCACTGTACGAGACGGCGCTCCAGCAGAAGAAGGCAGGAAAATCAAAAGGCTGGTCGGGTAAGACCGCACGGATGAAGGCCAACATGCTCCAGATGGCGGGGAAGAAGACCGAGGCCTTCTTCGCAATGGAGAAGGCCATGTCCTCGGCCCCTGACAGCCACGTCGACTTGGCCGGCCTGGCCCAGTCCGCTCACAATCTCGGGCTCGGCAACGCGGCCGTGTTCTTTGCCGACCGCGCGCTGGAAACCGGACGCAAGGCCGGCAAACTCACCGAGTCCCTTTGCGTCCAGTTGGCGGACATTTACGAGGCGCACGAACTGTGGCGAAAGGCCATGGACACGCTCCAGGAGGCCGAAAGCCATGACAAGACCAAGTCGGGTCGCCACATGAAGCGGATTCGTGACTTGGCCGCACGCACGACCATCGGTGCCGGCCTGGAGGAGGCGGGGTCGTACCGCCAGCGGCTGGCCGATGCCGAGACGGCCAAGGAGAGTGAAGTCCAGAAGGTGCGGACCGCCGAGGACGAACTTGTCGAGCGTGCCGAATCGCTGGTCAAGGAGCTCGAGCAGAACCCCGACGACATCAACACGATGATCACAATCGGCGATACCTACGGCCGGGCCCACCGCGACGACGAGGCCATGAAGTATTATCGGAAGGCGAGAGCGGCCTCGGGCGGTGGCGATTACCGGATCAAGGTCAAGATGGACGACCTGAAAATCCGCCAGTTCCGTCAGCAGCTCAGGGAGCTGGACGAGAAGCTCGAGAACAGTCCGGACGACGAGCAGCTCAAGAAGCAGCGGGACGATCTCATCGAGAAACGCAACCAGTTCGAGCTTTCGATATTCGCCGAGCGGGCGAACGAGTACCCGACCGACATGAGCGTGCGGTATGAACTGGGCCTCCGCCAGTATCGATCCGGAGAGATCGAAAACGCCATCTCCTCCTTCCAGCTGGCCACGCGGGACCCCAAGCGCAAGATCAACGCGTTGAACATGCTCGGAAAATGTTTCTTCAACCGCAAACTCTACCAGGAAGCCGCCGCCCAGTTCCGCAACGCGATGGAAAGCCACGAGATCGAGGGCGACGCCATGTGGAAGGAGCTTCGCTACAATCTGGGCCTCAGTTACGAGGCCATGAAGAAGCTCGGGGAGGCCACGGAGTGCTACAGCGAAATCGTGATGTCGGACTTCCAATACCGTGACGCCGCCCAACGGCTCAGCCAGTTGCGGAGCACACTCGAAGAAGGTGAATCGCAAGAGTAAGCCCCGGCGCGACCGGGAAGAACAGGGAGGCCACCAGCCCAATGCCACACTCTCGCAGTGCCAAGAAACGAATGCGTCAGGGTCGAGAGAGCCACGTGCGCAACGTGAGCGTCAAGAGTCGGACACGCACGCTGCGCCGACGATTTCACGCCGCGATCGAAGAAGGCGACGTGGATCAGGCTCGCGAGAGACTTCGCGAAGCCCAGAAGGCCTACGACCAGGCGTCGGCGAAGAAGGTGATCCACCGGAACAACGCGGCGCGGAAAGTCGCGCGGATGACCCGCCAGCTCGAAGATTTGAAGGCCGGAAAGGTTTGACACCCCCACCGTTACCGGGCGCGGCGCCGTTCGCTCACGGTCAGGTCGTGCCTTTTTTGCTGCGCCCTGGAAGGCCCAAGATTCTCCGCCGCCCGGTAGTGAATTCGCGGGCTGAGTCTGGTCGAAAAGGGACACAGGCTGATCTGGAGGACGTCCCCGTTGACCGAGCCCCGTGAGCCGGACGGAAAGCTATCGCGCCGCCCCAAGCGCCCCCACGTGGTGCGTCGCCTGTACGACTGGGTGTTACACTGGGCCGACACGCCGTACGCCACTCCGGCCCTGGGCCTGCTGGCCTTCGCCGAGAGCAGCTTCTTCCCCGTTCCACCGGACCCGCTTCTGATTGCGATGGGGGTGGGAAATCGCTCCAGGGCGTTCCGGTATGCGACGGTGTGCTCGGTGGCCTCGGTGCTTGGCGGCATCGGCGGCTTCGCGATTGGCTACTACCTGATGGAAGCGCTCGGCTACCGGATCATTGATTTCTACCATTACCGCGATTCGTTCGAAGACCTGGTGGCCAAGATGAGCCCCGGCATGAACCTCTGGGTATTTGCGGCCGCATTCTCGCCGATTCCGTACAAGGTATTCACGATTGCAGGCGGTGTGGTTGCCTCGGGCCTCACCGGCGGCACGCACGTGTTCTTCCTGCAATTCCTGCTCGCCTCGGCCCTGGGCCGTTCGGCCCGCTTCTTCCTGGTTTCCACGTTGATTTACAAGTACGGGCAGCCCGTCCGGCACTTTATCGAAAAGTATTTCGACTGGTGCGCTCTGGCGTTCGGCGTGGTGCTTATCGCGGCGTTCGTGCTCGTGAAATATGTTTTTTGAGCCGTCCTCCCTCCGGGTGTACAATCGGCGCGTGGCATGCTGAAAGGACGGGAGGAAACGCCATGCTCGATACCGCCCAGCGCAAACGGATTGTTGCAATCGCCCGAGAGGCCGTGGAAGCCGCAATCCGAGGAGAGCCCGCACCGCGGGTTGAGGCGGAGGACGAGGCCCTGCAGAGGCCCTGCGGCGCGTTCGTCACCCTCAAGTCCGGCGGACGGCTGCGCGGCTGTATCGGGCAGTTTACCTCCGACCGTCCGCTCCGGGAGACGATCCAGCAGATGGCCCGCGCGGCCGCCACGGAGGATCCTCGTTTCGTGGCCGATCGTATTCGTCCCGAGGAAGTCCCTCACCTGGAAATTGAGGTGAGCGTCCTGAGCCCGCTCGAGCGGACAGACGATCCGCTGAGCCTCGAACCGGGCAAGCACGGCGTCTATATCAAGAAAGGTTTCCGCTCCGGCTGTTTCCTGCCGCAGGTCGCCACGGAAACCGGTTGGTCCAAGGAAGAATTCCTGCGGCAATGCTGCGCGGGCAAGGCCGGTCTGCCCCCCGACGCCTGGCGCGACCCGTCCACCGAGGTCTACCTGTTCACCGCGGAAGTGATCCACGAAGGCGCATGATGACATCGGCTGCGGCTCCGGGACCAGGTTGCGCAAGTGGGAAACGGAACTCGGCAGGACCGTCCGGGAACCGCGCCTTCCCTGCCGACCCCTGGAACAACATTCCCTCGGGGATGCGCCTACTCGCCGAACGTCCGCCCCTCAGCCGATCTCAAGGCCCATCTTTTCCACGATCCTGTCCACGTCCACGTGGTCCCGGACCAACTGCCGCACGATCTCGATCTTGCGCGAGTCCGAGGGCCGGATCTTGACGAGCAGGTCATGAATCTTATGCGCAACGTCGTAGCACGGCCTGTCCACCCTGAGCACCGGGACCCGTGCCTGTTCGAGCGCGTGCATGGTTTGCTCACCCGGTACCAGGCCGTCGGTCAGGACGACGCCCACGAGCTGCCCGTCGGGACTCGAACGCTGCGCGAACTGAAGGGCCGCCTCGATCAGGTCTTCGCGGTCGCCGCTCGTGATCAGCAGCGTGGAGTCATCAAAGTGGCGGACCGCGAACTCGGGAGACGAGGTGCCCACAACTACGTTGTGAACCGTTCGCGACAGATCGCGAGCGCGGCTGAGAAGTCGGGCGCCCACGTCTTCGGAGACCTGGGCCAGCGTCGGTCCGCTCAGAACGGCTACTGTAGGCATGGCGCCGAGCAACTGGATATCCAGCTTCCGGAAGGCCAGGCCGAGGTTCTCTCGAACCTTGTCCATCTTCGCGGGGAGCACCTTGTTGGCCACCACCCCCAGGACCTCGACCCCCTCGTGCCGGAACAGGGAGCAGTTCAGGCTCACCTCGTCGTAGGGTCTCCCGATTCCGCCCAGCGTGACGATGAGGACCTCAGCCTCCAGCATGTGCGCGACGCGCGCGTTCGAGAGGTCGATCACGCTGCCTACCCCCGCGTGGCCCGTTCCCTCGATGATCACCACGTCGCATTCCTTGGCGAGGCCGCGGAAGGACTTGAGAATCACGTCGGAGAGGTGGCTGTCAATCTTCCCGTGGATGTACCGCTCGGTAAATCCCTTGGGGATGCCGATCGGGCTTGCGTCCTCGACCCGGCCGCGCACGTCGTAGATGTCGCGGACCAGCAGGACGTCCTCATCCACCGTCACCTGCCCGTGCCTGACCACGCGTTGCCCGACGGGCTTCATGTAGCCGACACGGAACCCGCGTTCCAGAAGCGCGGGGATCAGTCCGAGCGCCACCGTGGTCTTCCATGTTGCCGATGATGGTCGGCGAGTTGGTCGGGCCCCAGGTTGCCGTGCCGACGACGCCCAGCACATTGGTGGGCACGCCGTTTAGCAACGCCACCTGCGGCGGAACA
>CAZGEE010000023.1:0-11682 GCA_964525035.1 uncultured Anaerolineales bacterium | reverse complement strand
GTCGGGCAGGGGAACGCGGTTGCCGATAGCCCCGCTCAATGCGAAGTAGTGCGAGGCGCCAAGTTCATCCTTGGTCAGCCCCACAAGGTAAAGGGCGTTGCCCTCCTGCTTGAGGTCGCTGGTTACGCATCGGCGGACGTCCGGAACGATACTGATCGCCGAGACCAGCAGCGTGCCGGGAATCGCGATGGTGCCGCCCGCGCCCTGGTACTCGTTGTTCAGGCTGTCCTTGCCCGAGATGAAGGGAGTCCCATAGGCCGTGGCCACGTCGTAGCATGCCTTGGCGGCGCGGACCAATCCGCCCAGCCGATCGGGCTTTTCGCAGTTGCCCCAACAGAAGTTATCCAGGATCGCCGTCCGGCCGGGATTGCCCCCGACGGCGACTACGTTCCTCAGCGCCTCGTCGATTCCCGCGGCGGCCATGGCATACGGGTCGATGTCGGAGTACTTCGGGTTCATCCCGCTGCCGATCGCCAGGCCGAGGGTGCGCCCGTGAACCGGAGCGATGACCGCCGCGTCGCCGGGCCCGTCCTCGCGCGGGCCGACCAGGGGCTTCACCGCGCTGGTTCCCTGGACCTCGTGATCGTACTGGCGAATGATCCAGTGCTTGGAGCAGACGTTCCACGACGAAAGGATGGCCTGCAGGTCGGGTCCGAAGTCGCTCTTCTTCGCCGGTTCGGGCTCGTCGTGGCGCGGCCGGGTCCACGTAGCCTTCCGGCGCTGTCGGGGAACCCCGCCGTGGAGGAATTCCATGTCGAGGTCGCCCACCGGCTCGCCCTCGAAGAGCAGTTCGAGGCGTTTCGTGTCGGTGAACTCCCCGAGGACGGTAGCCTCGACGTCCTCCGAGGCGAACAGCTCCAGGATCGCCTCGCGGTGCTCCGGCGGCACGGCGATGACCATGCGCTCCTGGGCCTCCGAGATCCAGATCTCCGTGTAGCTGAGGCCCTGGTACTTCAGCGGCACGCGCTCCAGGTGGACCCGGGCGCCCAACTCCGCGCCCATCTCCCCGACGGCCGAGGAAAGGCCCCCGGCGCCGCAATCGGTGATGGCGGAGTATAGCCCGCGGTCCCGGGCCGAAAGCAGGGCGTCCAGCATCCGCTTCTCGGTAATCGGGTTGCCGATCTGGACGGCATGGCTGAACTCGGTGTCGCTGGTCTCGGTGAGCTCGGCCGAGGAGAAGGTCGCCCCGTGGATGCCGTCACGGCCCGTTCGCCCGCCGACCAGCACGACGAGGTCGCCGGCCGCGGGATTCTTGAACGACTTGTCGCGCGGCATGATGCCCACCACACCACAATAGACCAGCGGATTGCCGAGGTACCGCTCGTCGAAGTACAGCGCCCCGTTGGCCGTCGGAATGCCCATCCGGTTCCCATAGTCCCTTACGCCGCCCACGACGCCGCGCATGACACGGGCCGGGTGCAGCGTGCCTGGCGGCAGGTCTTCCAACTTGTGCGTTGGAGGAGCGAAACAGAATACGTCGGTGTTCAGGATGGGGCGCGCGCCGAGGCCGGTGCCCATCGGATCGCGAATGCACCCACCGATGCCGGTCGCCGCGCCACCATAGGGCTCGATGGCCGAGGGGTGGTTGTGCGTCTCCACCTTGAAGCAAACGTTGTTTTCGTCGTCGAAGCGGATGATGCCCGCGTTGTCCTCGAACACCGAGACGCACCACGGTCGGTCGAGCTCGCGCGTGGCGCGGGCGATGGTGCTCGCGAGGAGGTTGTCGATCATCTCCTCACCGTTGTACTCGATGATGCCCTTCATGGTCTTGTGCACGCAATGCTCGGACCAGGTCTGGGCAAGCGTCTCGAGCTCCGCGTCCGTGGGCTCGCGGCCCAGGTCGCGGTAATAGCGCTGGATCGTCTGCATTTCCAGCAGGGACAGGAACAGGTGGCTGCGGCGCGACAGGTGCCGGAGCTCCTCGTCCGAGAGCTCCCGGATGGGGACCTCGATCCTGCGAAACGTATACGGCGCGCCCTCGCGGAACCGGTAAGGCTCGTCGCCGGAAATCACGTCCTCGATGCATTCGTTGGCCAACACGCGGCGCGCGAACGCGTCGAGCGCATCCTGTCCGGCCGGACCGGCGACGTAATACCGCATGCCGGTGTGCGCGGCCTCCAGGGGTACGTCCAGATCTTTGGCGGCCATCTCCAGCGTTGCGCCTACCGGGTCCATGACGCCGGGCTTCCGCGTCACCAGGAGGCTGTGCCGCCCCGTGGCGTGCTCGGGGGCCTCGCCCACCCATGGGCCGCTGTCGGTGCGCATCCGATAGAGTTCGGAGATCGGGTCGGCCAGGAGCGACCGGGCCAGGGAGTGGGCTTCCTCCGGCCCGGCTTCGGTCTTGAGGAAGAAAACGCGGCTTGAGGCGACGTCGTCGATGCCTTCCAGCTGAAGCTCGGCCGCCTGGGACCGGGCACTCCGTCCATGGGCATCCTGCAGGGGAGGGCGAGGAAAGACTTCAATCTCGTAGGTCACAGGCTTCCTCCGCACTCACAGGTTATCGAGGCCTGACAGACTTGCGCCGTGCACTTCCGGGAGACGCGGATGAGGTCGTTACCGATCGGACAAAAGACGATCACGGCGTTCCTTCGCACTCTTGAGGAGGTTTTGGATTGTCTCGTTGTCGTTGCGGCGAAGCGCAGCCGTCCACTCCTCCACCACGGTTTGAAATCCCTCCGCGGCTGCCAGCAGTTCGTCGCGGTTGGTCTGGAAGATGTCCCGCCACATTCCCGGGTCGCCCGAGGCGATCCGGGTCGTGTCCAGAAAGCCGTTGCCCACCAGCGATTCGGCCTCCGAGCCGAGCGCCTGGATCAGTGCCGAAGCCACCAGGTGAGGCAGGTGGCTCGACTGAGCCAGGAGCCGATCGTGCGTGGCCGCGTCCACCCGCCGCGTATCGGCTCCAAGGGCTCGCCAGAAGTTCTCGATTCGCGCCACCGCCTCTTCGTCGCTTGCCTCCGGGGGCACGACGAGTACCAAGGCCTCGTTGTAGAAATCCTTCGCGGCCGAGTCGATGCCGCGGGCCTCGCTGCCGGCCAGCGGATGGGAACCGACAAACCGGCAGCGTGGGGGCACGTGAGGCAGAACGGCCTCGGCAACGGCCCGTTTCGTGGAGCCGACGTCGGTAATCAGGCATCCCTGTTCGAGGCGGGGCGCTGCTTGTTCGATCAGCGGGCCGAAAAGGCCGACGGGGGTGGCGAGCACGACAAGATCCGCGCCGGCCACTCCTTCGGCCGGGTCGAGCGTGTATCGATCCACAGCCCCCCGGCGAAGGGCCTTCTCCAAAGTCGATACCCGGTGGCCGATGCCCACGACCGTTTCGGTCAGGGATCCTTCCTTCACCGCGAGCCCGAGGCTTCCTCCGAGCAATCCGACACCGATAATGGAAATTTGCCGGAAGAGCATGGCCCTCGGGTCCGAAGGGGTTCTGCAACTCTGTTCGATGGCGCCGGCAGCAACGCGGCGAAGCAGGAAGTGTAGAAGAGGGCACGCGGGGGGTCAATATTTTTTTGTTGTGAGCCCAAAACCCGGCTTCTACAATCGCAACCTTTGGCGGACGGCCACAGGACGCAGCGGGTGGACGTGACCTGTTCGATCATGCCGGTGCGGTGGCTGGAGACGAGGCGGGCCGGCAACCTGTCCGTTGTGGTTTCATTCCCCGCTGTTTGATTTTCGTGGTATGCGAATGCCTGGTCCTTGCGTAGCCTGCGACCGCTGTCGGACCGGGGACGGCAATCCGCTTCGGCAGCCAGGAGGTACGGCGAACGTGACGGAAGTGACCATTGGCGGCTACGCGATTCTCCGCCAGATCTGCAGCACGGCGACCAGCGAGTTGTTCGTGGCACGCGACGCGCGCCGCCGTCAAGACGTGGCGCTGAAGGTGCTTCTGCCCGAGGCCGTCAAGGATAAACGGGCTCTTCGCCACATGGCCCGCGAGGCAGAGGTGGGCATGCGGCTCGAGCACCGTAACGTGGTCGAGGTCTACCGGTTTGAGCCGAAAGCCGAGCGACCGTACCTGGTGATGAGATTGGTGCGGGGCGAGACGCTCAAGAAAACGATCTATCGACAGCGTGAACTCGTTGTGAAGAAAGGGTTCGCCTGGGTCGTGCGTGCCGCCCAGGGACTGCAGCACATGCACGAGCGGGGCTTTGTCCACCTGGACGTCAAGCCGGAGAATATCCTCGTGCACGAGGGAGGCCAGGCTACCGTGATCGACCTGGCCCTTGCGCGTGCGATCGGCCGGACCGGTTTTTTCTCGTCGCTGAAGACGCGCCTCACGGGGGAAACGGCCGGAACTCGAAGCTACATGTCGCCGGAGCAAATTGAGAACCGGGACCTCACGCCGTCGGCCGACATCTACAGCTTGGGCATCGTGATCTTCGAGATGTTCGCCCGCCGGCTGCCCTTGACGGCCACGAACCCGGACACCATATTGCAACTGCATCTGAAGAGTACGCCGCCGATGCTGCACCAGGTCGTTCCCCAAATCCACCCGGAGTTGTCGCGGCTGGTCGCACGCATGCTGGAGAAGGACCCGATCGCTCGCCCGCGCCGCATGGAAGCAGTGATTGACGCGCTGGCGCGAATCCGTCGGCCTATGTCGGACGGGACGTCCGGAAAATGACCGCTGGGTGAACGTTCCGCGGAGGGATTTTCCGATGGCTCAAGGCGCCGTGCTGGAATTCGAGAAGCCGTTCGCCGCCCTCGAAGAGCAGATTCACGAACTGGAGAAGCTCCAGGCGGAGCGCGGCATCGACATGTCGGCCGAGATCCGGGAGATTCGGAACAGCCTGGTCGACATGGTTCGGAAGAAGTATTCCTCACTGACCCCGTGGGAACTCGTCCAGGTGGCCCGTCACCCGGAGCGACCACTGGCCCGCGACTATATTGAAGCGTTCGTGTCGGACTTTCGGGAGTTGCACGGCGACCGTCTCTATGGCGACGATAAGGCACTGGTTACGGGGTTCGGGAAGATCGGCGGACTGAAGGTCGCCCTCGTCGCTCAGCACAAGGGACGGACCACCCAGGAGAAGGTGGCCTGCAACTTCGGCTGCCCCCATCCGGAGGGCTACCGCAAGGCCCTTCGGGTAATGAAGCTCGCGGAAAAGTTTCACCTGCCGGTGGTCTCGTTGATCGACACGCCCGGGGCGTTTCCGGGAATCGGTGCCGAGGAGCGCGGCCAGGCGGAGGCCATCGCGTTGAACCTGATGGAAATGGCCCGGCTGCGGGTGCCCATCGTGTGCGTCATTATCGGCGAGGGCGGAAGCGGTGGAGCCTTGGGCATCGGCGTCGGTGACGCGACCGCAATCATGCAGTATGCCTACTACAGCGTCATTTCCCCAGAGGGCTGCGCCGCCATCCTCTGGCGCACCGCGAAGATGGCTGAGACCGCGGCCGCAAGCTTGAAACTGACACCGGACGATTTGCTGAAACTTAAGGTGATCGACGACGTCGTGCCCGAGCCGCTCGGCGGGGCCCATCGTAACCCGCGCGAAACGGCCACGGTTCTCGAACGGCGCATCGTTCGCTATGTCCGCCAGGTTCGCCGCAAACCGATCGATCAATTGCTCCAGGAGCGGTACGAGAAGATCCGGCGCGTGGGGGCCGTGCAAGGCGACAGTCGACCGCCGGAGGAGGCCCAAAGACCGCCCGCCGCGCGTGACTCCGAGAAAGATTAAGACTGCGAGAACCGATTTCGATCCACCGGATGGGGCCCGGGGAGTCGGGCACCGGAGGTCCTGCTCTCGTTCAGGAGGGCTCAGGGGCCCGAAGGCACGGCACAGTCATGACGAGGTTCATCGCTGGGCCCAGTTCGTCGAGGATTGCCCGCACGGCCGAGACGATCTCGGCGCCGGTCATGTTGCGGATGTCTTCCCTGGTGAAGACGTAACAGAGTTGAAGCCCGCCCCAGCTTTCCGGCGGAATCGCCCTCAGGGCGCGAGCCAAGGCCGCCGGTCCGGGATAGTTGCCCTGCCCGTAGGCCCGGCGCCCGCCGGCCGCGAAGGCCCCCGCACGCACGGTGAAGCCTTCCCCGCGGACCAGGCGGGAAACCTGGCGCGCCAGCGGGGTCCCTCTCCGGAGGCCACGGAGCAGGGCGTGAAAGTCCCAGTCCTCGCGAAGGCGGGCGTGGCTGACGCCCGCACGGGTCGGAGCACGCTCCACCTGCATGCCTGCCTCGAAGGTCTCGCGCTCACGGTCCAGGGTAACGTAATACTTGGCGCAGCCGAAGTTGTACCCGCTCGAGAGGGGTTTGGCCCTGCGGTTCTCCACGGGCAGCCAGCAGATCCATTTCCAATAGACGCCCCGGCCCCAGCGGTCCGTGATAAACCGTGTGCCGTGGCGTTCCTCAAGCGCGGCCTTGAGGATGCGCGTGATTCGCTGGTTGGGTTCGAGGTTGCCCATCCGGATGCCACGTCGGAAATCGAGAAACGCCGGTCGGAAGTCCGGGCGGACTTTCGGCGCCGGGTCCTGCAGGAGACGACTCTTCGGCACCCATTCCGGGACGCGGGCGTTGCTTTTCTCCGACACGGGAGCCTCCCCGAAGCGTTTCAGTTGCGGCGCAGGACGATAGTGATAGAGTAGGGTTTCCGTCGGGTCGCGCCAATACTCGGGGCGCGAGACGGGGTCGGCCTAGGGCGTACTGTCGAGGGTGCCTGAAAATGATGAGAACGTCTCAATGTGCACGGATCCTGACAGCGCTTGTCGCAGTTCTTTCATTGGCAGGTATGAGCGATGCCGCAACGGGAGAGTCCGCCCCCGAGAAACCGCGCACGGGACGCTGGAGTTGGCAAGGCCCCTCGACGGGCCACGAGCACTGGGTTCACGTCCCGGACGACTACGCGGCCACCGCCCCGTGCCCGATCCTCGTCATGTCCCACGGTGTCAACAGCAGCGGCAAAGGGATGATCAACGGTCGCACCTGCCAAATGGCCGTCGAGCGAGGCTGGATCGCCGTCGCTCCGACCTGGAACTGGCGCGGCGACGGTGCGGGGGATTGGGTCGAGGTGGCCGGGGAGATCACCGAGCTCCTGCGTGAGTTGATCGAAACCTACCCGGTGGATCGCCGGTTCGTGGTCTCCAGCGGCTTCTCCGGCGGAGGCGGCGTCAGCATCGGCAGCTTCACGAGGTCCCCCGAGCTGTACACACTGCTCGTCAGCCAATCGAGCAACTTCCACCCGGGGTACGCGCAGGCTCCGCGCCGCCGGTTGTCGGGGGCCGACCGGCGCCCAGTGCTCGTTCTCTGGGGCGAGAAGGATCACCCGCTCATTCTTGACCAGGGGCCGAAGGAGAAGGCCTACTTCGAGCGAAAGGGGCACCCCGTTTCGAGCCACGTGGTCCCCGGAGGGCGGCACCGGACATTTCCCGAGCACGCCTGGATCTGGCTCGACACCCTGGTGTTGTCCCGGCGTGCCCGCGATCTGAGCAAGGCCCACGAGGCCGCCCGCTCGGTCAGCCTGGAACGAAAGGCGTGGCGGGTGGCGCAGCTCCTGGCACCGTTTTGCGGCAGAGAAATCGCGCCGGAGCCCTCGCGAAAGGAGAACGACGATCCGTTTCTGGAAAAATGGACCGCGCGATACCGGAAGCTGGCCGAGCCGTTCCGCGAGAAGCTTCGGAAAGCAAAAGAGCTCTACGAGAAAGCCGTGAAGCATGGTCGGCGGAATCTGGAGGAGGCCTCGGCCCGGTTCGACGAGCAGGGGAAGTCGCGGCACCTGCACTGGCTGCGCCGCTTCAAAAAGCGATGGGTCGACGTTCCTGAGCTCTGCGCGGAGGCCGACGCCGCGTGGAAAAAGGTCTACGGTGACCCGCCCCCCTGAGCCCCTCATCCAACTCTGAATGGGGCAAACGGACCGCTCCCGCGCCGGCACCTGGCGTCATGCGGCCTTTTGATTTGCGGTGCGCGGGCTCCGAAGATATCATTCCCCGCGGAGACGGAACCTGCGGTGCGCGTCGGTGGGAAGGAAAATGGTATGTTCTACAAGCACGTGATCCCCTGCCTGGACGTCAAGGACGGGCGGCTGGTCAAGGGCGTGCATTTCGTTGAGCTCAAGGAGGTCGGCGACCCGGCCGACGCCGCGGAGGCCTACAGTCGCGCCGGGGCCGACGAGCTGGTGTTTCTTGATATCACCGCCACCCTCGAGGGCCGCAAGACCCTGATCGACGTGGTCAAGCGAACCGCCGACCGGATCAGGGTCCCCCTGACCGTCGGCGGCGGTATCTCGTCACTCGATGACATCGAGGAGCTGTTCGACGTCGGCGCGCGGAAGGTCTCGGTGAACAGCGCCGCCGTGCGCAGTCCCGACTTCGTGAAGCAGGCGGCCGACCGGTTCGGCAGCGACCGGGTCACGGTGGCCATCGACACGCGGAACTCGGAGAAGACGCCCTCGGGGTTCGAGGTGGTCGTGCGCGGAGGCACCGAAGCCACGGGACTCGACGCCGTGGAGTGGGCCAGGCAGGCCGAGGAGCTTGGCGCCGGGGCCATTTTGCCGACCAGCATGGAGACCGACGGCACGCAGTCCGGTTACGACATTCCCATGACCCAAGCCATCGCCGACGCGGTGGACGTCCCGGTGATCGCCTCCGGGGGAGCCGGAACTCTCGAACACCTGGCCGAGGCGATCCGCGAAGGGCACGCCGACGCCGTGTTGGTGGCTTCGATCGCGCATTACGGCAAGTTCACCATCCGGGAGATGAAGGAATTCCTTTCGGGCAAGGGCATCCCTGTGCGCCTTTGAACGCACTTCGCTTTGATCGAATTCTTTCACGCATTGGCTGAATCGGGCCTCCGCGCGTATAATACAAGGCTTGTCTTCCACGGGGTGCGCAAGCGACATTGGCCATGCCGATGATCGCCTCCGCTGGCAGCCCTGGATCAAGAGCATGGGTGTTACCAGGAACGACATCGTCCGAGGACTCCGGCGGATCGGGATCGGTCCGGGTTCGGTTCTCGTGGTTCACGGCAGCCTGCGGAGCTTCGGCCACGTGGTCGGTGGGGCCGAGACGGTCATCACGGCGTTACAGGAGACGGTTGAGCCGCGCGGGCTGGTGATCATGCCCGTCCACAGCAACTCCCTGGCGGGTCGGCCGGGAATCCGGCCGTTCGACCCCGAGAGCTCGCCCGGAGAAACAGGGCGCGTCCCGGAAGTGTTCCGCCACCAACCCGGCGTACTCCGGAGCCTTCATCCGACCCACAGCGTGGCCGCGTGGGGCGACCGGGCAAAGGAACTGATCGCCGACCACGAGCATCGCAGCCCGGTGGGTCGCGATTCCCCCCTCCACAGGGCAGCGCAGTGGGGCGGGGAAGTGCTCCAGTTCGGCGTGGGGCACGGGACCAATACGACGCTCCACCTTGCGGAAGTGCTCGCCGGCGTGCCCTATCTCCAGGTACCCTATCGCCAAGCCTGGGGCAAGACGGCATTGATTCGCCGTATGGACGGCTCCGTAGAGGAGGTCGGGATGGTCAACGGGGAACAACCGGCGTGTTCGGCGGGGTTTGTGGCGATCGAGCCGCTCCTGGAGCAGCGTGGTCTGACCCGGGAGACGAGAATCGGCCGGTCGCGGGTTCGCCTGACGCCGGCCGAGCCGATGCTGCGAACCGCCGTGGAAGGGCTGCGACAGGATCCGACGTTTCTGCTCTGCGACCGACGCGGATGTGAGCACTGCACGCGTGCCAGGGAGTTGTGCGCCGAGGCTGGGAATAGAACGGCGGTCGGCGGGTCTGCCGCAAACGTGGAGAGGGAAGTGTCGTGACGCAAGCCGTGCGTCCGTTCCAGTTGCTCATCAAGCCCGTGGGCCCCCGGTGCAACCTGGCGTGCCGCTATTGCTTCTATTCCGGCGACGCGGACCCGAATCCATCGCTTCCGCCGGTCATGCCGGACGAGGTTCTGGACACGATGCTCCGGAAGTACATGTCGCTCCGCCTGCCGGAGAGCATTCTCTGTTGGCAGGGGGGCGAGCCGACGCTGGCGGGACTTCCCTTCTTCCAGCGGGTCGTCGAGCTGGAGATGCAATACGGCAGGGGCGGGCAGGCCGTCAGCAACGCCCTCCAGACCAACGGGCAACTCATCGACGAGGCCTGGGCGGAGTTTCTCGCCGAGTACCGGTTTCTCGTGGGCGTCTCGATCGACGGGCCGCGCGAAATTCACGACGCGCAGCGGATTTACGCCGACGGCCGCGGAAGTCACGAGAGGGCGATGCGCGCGACGCACCTGCTGCAGCGTGCTGGGGTGGAGTTCAACATCCTCACCGTGGTCCATCGAGGGAACCAGGACAAGGCCCGCGAGATCTTTCAATGGGAACTCGACCAGGGCTGGCAGCACCTCCAGTACATCCCTTGCACTGAGTTGGACTCCGACGGCAACCCGCTGCCGTTCTCCTGCACACCGGAAGGTTACGGGCAGTTCCTGTGCGACTTGTGGCAGGCCTACCGGGAAACCGGCCGGCGCGACATCGGCATCCGGACGTTCGACTCCTGGCTGAGCCGAAAGGTCCTCGGGCACAACACGCTCTGCACGTTCTCCGAGCGGTGCGGGGAATACCTCTTGGTGAAACCCGACGGCGGGCTCTATCCGTGTGACTTTTTCTACAACGACCAGTGGCGGCTCGGCAATCTTATGACCGGCGATCTGGTCAAGGCGTACGCTGAGGTGCGCGAGAACGGGTGCGGCCTCCTCAAAGGCCGGCGAGATACGCAGTGCGAGGAGTGCCCGTACCTGGACTACTGCCACGGGGGATGTCCCAAGGACCGTTTCGCCATGCCGCCCCACGACGGGACCGGGCGCACGCCTTTTTGCGAAAGCTACCGCATGTTCTTCGACCGGTTCGAGGCGGACCTGAACGTCGTGGCGGACGAACTCCAGCGAGAGCGGGAAGCGCACGAACGACAGCGCCGCGAGCATTACCGTCGTATCGCCCTGGCTTCCGGCATCGGCCGCAACGCCCCCTGTCCCTGCGGAAGTGGAAAGAAATTCAAGAACTGCTGCGGGCGGCAGTAAGGGGTTTCCGTCGCGGCCCGGTGTCCGTCCACTCCCGCGCCGGACCCCCGTTCTTGCGTCGCAGGCAGCACACCCGGCACGAGCCGTGCATTGGGTCAACCCTTCAACTCATATTCCAGGACCCACGGCTCGGCGGTAGTCCGCTCGTAATGCACCTCCGGGGTCCACAGCAGGCGCCAGTCCGTCGTCTCGATGTCGGCTGTCGGCGGCCCGTCGATGATCTCCTCCGGCGCGAGGGTCCGCGCCGTGCGCACGTGAAAGCGGTCCGGCAACGGCCACGTCTCGGGGCTCAGGTGGGTACGGACCGTCTCGATGCGCAGGAATCGGGGCAGTCGGGCCTGCAGGATCATCGCCGCGACGTAGGTCTGGTTCTGTAGGACGAACCACCCCTTGTCCGAGACCAGGCGCCACCCGCCCGGCCGATTCGCAATATGAATCCGTGGATGAACGATGTCCAGCAGGGTTCTGGACGGATTCTCGGCCTCGATGACCAGGACATGGTCCGCTCCGAGAATGTACCCGAGTGCGGCATCCTTCCCCGCCGCGAGCTTGCGCCGTGCGGACTCCAGGCGCCGGACGTGACGGCGGAGAGAGCGCCGCGCCAGCTTGAGGCGCCGAAGGTAAATGGTTTCCAGTGCCGGGTCGTTCGCCGGTCGGGTGAGCTTCCAGACGTCGCGCGCGGCCGGGATCAACA
>CAZGEE010000022.1:7731-11794 GCA_964525035.1 uncultured Anaerolineales bacterium | reverse complement strand
GAGACGAGTGGGGAACGCATTCGCGACGAGCTGGCCCAGATGCTGACCGAACCGACACGGGTGGAGGCCATGCGGCTGGCTTACGAGCTTCACCTTCTCGGGGAGATTCTGCCGGAAGTGACTGCAATGAGGGGCTGCCGACAGGGCGCGCGGGCCCACCCGGAGGGCGACGTCTGGCAGCACACGCTGAAGTGCCTGGAGGCCCTGCGCAAGCCGACTTTCCTGACCGCCCTGGCGACGCTGCTGCACGACATCGGCAAGCCCCCGACGGCCGACTACGCCGGCGGCAACGTCCGGTTCTACCGCCACGCCGCGGTCGGGGCGGACATGGCCGCGGACGTGGCCAACCGCCTCCGCCTCTCCCGCGCCCAGCGCGACGAACTGGTTTGGGTGATCCGCCACCACCTGGATTTCATGCAGATTCGCGAGATGCGCAATGCCACGCTCAAGCGGCTGTTCCAAAGCCAGCACTTTCCCACGCTGGCGGAGGTCTACCGCGCCGACCTGATCGGCAGCGGCGCCTCGACCGCCGACTACAGGTACCTGCGGCGGACCTACCGCAAGCTGAAGGCCGAGAACCTGAAGCCCCCCGCACTGGTGACCGGCCACGACGTGCTGGCCCTCGGCCTTTCGCCCGGCCCGGCGGTCGGGCGAATCCTGCGAACGCTGTACGAGGAGCAGCTCAACGGCCACCTGACCGATCGCGACCGGGCCATGCAGCGGACCCGGGAACTCGTCCGAAAAGAAATCGAGGCCGGCGCGACCAAAGGCGCTTGACGCCCGTGGCGCCCGGGGTATAGTGCGCGCCGGAGCGGCAAACGGGCCGGATCACATAGGAACGCGCGCGGTCGGCGGCTTCGCCAGACCGCCCATCGCCACTGGCGGATAGTCCCTTGGCAAGCCAGCAACGAAGCGAGCAGTCCACTGCCAAGCCATTCCCGGCCGCCGAGCAGGAAGTGGACATCAACGGTCGGCCGATCACGCCGCGCCGACGGCGTTGGGGCATGCGCGTGAACATCTTCTGCGCCGCCCTGGGCACGCTGTTCGCCGTCGTATTCTGGCCGGGTTCGCCCCTGCTGTCGATGTACCTGCGCGAGCGTCTCGGTGCCACCCTGACGCAAAACGGCATCTTCGCCGCCATCGCGGGAATCGGCCAGCTCGTCCAGGTGCTCGGCGTGTTCATCTTCGACCGCACCCGGACCCGCAAGGTCCTCTGGGTGACGCTGACGCTGATCTATCGGTTTTCCGGATTTGCGGCGGTCGGATTTGCAGTCTACGCGGCGGTCACTGGGACGGTGTTGCCGCACCACGTCTGGTTGCTGCTGGCGGTCGTGTCTCTCGGATTCACTCTGGCCCAACTGACGGCCAACGCATGGTGGTCCTGGATCGCCGACCTGGCTCCCGAAAGCGTCCGCGGCGGATTCCTGGCAAACCGGCAACTGGCCGCCCAAGGTGCGGCGCTGGTCGGGCTGCTCCCGGTGATTCTGCTTGACATCTACGGCAAGGACGGTGCCGGAAACTACACGGCAGCGGCCGACGTGCTGTTCCTGCTCATCTTTTCGGCCTCGACGGTCAGCGGGGTCGCGGACATCGTCGTGCATGGGTTTATTCCGGAGCCGGCCCGCCGGGACCGGCCCGAGGCCCCCAGCGTTCGGGAGACGTTGCGCTCGTTCGCGGAGCCGATTCGCGACTCGAACTTTCGCCGGTTTACGCTGGCGTTCTTCCTGACCGGTTTTGGCGCCCTGCTCTCGGTGCCGTTCATCTGGCCGTACCTGAAGAGCGAGGCCTACATCGACATCGAGTACAAGTTCTTCTTCGTGGCCCAAGCACTGTTCGCCATCGGGATGTTGCTCGGCTCGCGCTACTGGGGCCTCATGGTGGATCGGTTCGGCGCCAAGCCCGTGATCTCGGTAACCTATGTGGCGGGGTTCACGCACGCATACCTGCTGTTCGTGACACAGGAGAACGCAGCCCTGCTCGTCTCGGTGGTCAGCGGGGTGGGCGGGTTCCTGTTCTCGGGATTGATGGTCGCCTTACCCCAGTTAATGCTCACGCTGGCCCCGGAGCGCAAGCGCAACACCTTCGTGGCGACCTATGGCATGTTGACCGGCCTGGGCATGCTGGCGGGCCCCTGGGTCGGCGGCTACCTGGGCGACCACCTGGAGCATTACTTCGACGCCCTGCCCTACGTGTGGCGCCTGCCCTGGGGGACCGACGTCTCGCACATGCAGGTACTCATCGCGATCACCCTGCTCTGGCGCCTTTGCGTCTACCCGCTGGTACTGAGCATCCATCGGGGCGAGCAGGAGCCCACGGGCATGGTGCTGGCGAACGTTTTCGCCCCCAGCCAGTTCCGCACGATGAACGCCATGCGCCTGTTCTCCGGGAAGGACACGAAGCGGAAGCTGAGCGCCCTTCGCCGCATGGGCCAGCAAAGCGACCGCCTGGCCGTGAGAGAACTGATCAGCCAGTTGGAAGACGCGGAGCCCGAGATTCGCCGCGAGGCCACGCTGGCCCTGGGCCGCATCGGCGGGCCGCACGCCGTGGACGCCCTGGTCAATCTCCTGACCGCTCCCGACAGCGACGTTCAGCCCGAGGCGGCGCGGGCCCTCGGCATGGCGGGCGACCGGAGGGCCGTGGCCCCGCTGATGGAGAAGCTGGCAGATTCGAACGCTACCGTCCGCGAAGAGGCGGTCGGCGCTTTAGGTGAGCTCCGGCTTCCCGACGCAGCCGGCCCGCTGATGCAGGTACTGAAAAACGAGCCCTCTCCGACTGTCTTCGGACGGAGCGCGTTGGCCCTGGCCGATCTCGGGGTCATGGACGCCATCTGGGAGGTGCTCCCGAAGATGCACCAGACGCGCAACATCGCGCTGCGCCGCCAACTGGCTACCGCCGTGGGCAACCTGCTGGGGCGACCGTCGGACTTTTATCCCCTACTGAACATCGAACTTAGAAGTCCCGGTGAGGGAATCGCACACCTGGTGCGCCGCACCCGCCGGGCGCTCCGTGCCCTTGCGAAGTCGATGCGCAAGGGACCCTCGGCGGCGGAAGGGCAGCAACTGCAAATCGCGGCCGACCATCTGGCCGTGGCTCTCGAAGAATACGAGTACCAGAAGTACAACCTTGCCATTCAGCAATTGCATCAGGCGGCCACGGAAGTGTTGCGGGCGCTGCACGGCTTTGCAGGCCAGGACGAGGAAGCGGTGCAATTCGCCCTGAAGCAGGAAGGACGGCTCGGCGTCGGTCTCTGGTTCCTGCAGGTCGCCCGGCAGTATGCCGACAGCCGGGAAGGCAAGGATGAACTCCTTCGGCTCGACGCCCTGTTGGGCTTCCACTTCATCTACGGGTTCGCCACGTCGCTCGCAGACGAGGAGGGGCGCTCTTCTGCCCGGGGCTGACAAACCGCCCGGTGGCTCACTGGCCGAGGGCCTGGATGGTATCCTTGACCGCCTCGATCTCGTCGATGCGCAGGCCGAACTTCTCGCCCACCTTCACCGGCATGCCCCGGCCGATGGTCTTGTTGTTGACGAGCAACTCGAGCGAAGTGTCGGCACTCTTCAGGAACTCCACGATGCTGCCGGGCGAAAGGTCCACCACCTCGCCCAGCGCGAGCTTCTTGTCGGCCAGCTTGACGATTACCGGCACCTTCAACCGCAGGATGCGCCGAACCTCGTCGGGCAAGCCTTCCTTGTCCAGCGGCGGCGGCTCACTCCCCTGACCTTCGGCGACAGGCGCTTCGGAATCGGCCGACGCGGCTTCTGCGGTCTCGGCGTCTCCTTCAGCCTTGGCTTGCTCCGGATCGCCCTCGGACTCCGCTCCGCCTTCCTCCTGCCCCGCCGGGGCCTCCGCCGTCGCGTCGCCTTTCTGCGCAGGGGACTCTGCGTCCTGCCCCGCGGGAGCGTCAGCCTGCTCGGGCTTCTCCACGGCCTCGGGCGCGGTGGCTTCCGAGCCGCTGTCCGCGGGAGCCTCTTCCTCCGCCGCGGCCGCTTCCTGTGTCTGGGTATCCTCGTCAGCCATGCTCGGCAGATTCCCTCCTTCGGCGCAGACTGATCTCACGGGTGCG
>CAZGEE010000022.1:1206-7721 GCA_964525035.1 uncultured Anaerolineales bacterium | reverse complement strand
CCTGTAATCGGATGCCTCGCCAGAAAAATCGTTACCCTGGGGGGCGGGAGGCATTGCAGCCCTATCGCGTCGCCGCCATCAACAGCAGATTCGTCGCCAGGGCCCGGGCGTCGGCCGCCTCGTAACCCCGACTGCCGAAGGCCCGGCAGCCGGTCTGGGAGTACATGATGTCGAACGGGTTGAAGACGCCCACCAACTTGCCGTCCAGATAGATGCCGTCCAACTCGGGTAGAGGGTCGTTAATTCTCGAGCCCCTCAGGGCAACCGTCCACCCCGGTCGGGTCACGTCGTATCCCCGGTTGCCCCCGCCGAACGCGCCACTGATAACGGGACTGTCCCCGCCCAACGGTTTTAGCGTCAGCCCTGCCGCTGCCAAAGCCTTTCGGGCCGACTCGCCAAATGCCTCGTCACCGAGCGTTGCTTCGACCAGCAGAAAACCGCCGCCCGTTAGGTACTTCTTCAGCCGGTCCGCCATCTTCTCGCCCAACTCAAAGGAGTCGCGGCCCGCCAGGTACGCGATGGCCGTGTCCGCGGGGATCTCCTGCCCGATCTCGACCGGCTCACCCACGCTGATCGTCACGCCCATGCGCTCGCCGGTATCCTCGCTCAAGACGCTCCACGGCCGATAGTGCCGCGCGACGTTCCATCGACCGCCGTGCTTCAACCGGACCACCGTCAGCTCACTCGCCCCCGACGCGCACGACGGCAGTTGCCCGCCATACTTCTCTCCGACGTCCGGCTTCATGCTCGCGGTGCGGCCCCGCAGGCGCCCGCGGTCGGTCGCGTAGGCGTAGAGATTGCTGCCGGCGGAGAAGGCATTTGCGTTCATGGTCACGGACTTCAGGTGCCAGTAGCACGACAGGTTCCGCGGGGCGTAGAAAACGAACGTCCGCACGCCGTCGCTTATCCCCTCCAACACCGGCCGGCCCCCGGTGATCTTCAGGTCGGCGGTCCAGAGCGGATGCTCGTTGTCGAGCCGTCTCAGTTCCCACTCCGGCCAGACCTCGCGGCAGAAGCTCTCCCAGAACCTCCCGGCCGCGGGATTCCCGCAACTGGCCTCCAGAAGCACCGTCCCGCCGGTGTCGGTGAAGCGGCGCAGCTTCGTCTTGAACTCCTCCGGGAAGTCCACCTGCTCCTCGGCCGTGATGTAGAGGATCGGCGACTCGTGCATTTCCTCCAGCGGGGAGGCCGTTTCGATGACCTGCCAGTTGATCCGCTGTTCCTTCATCTTGCCGGTCTGGTCGGCCAGGTTGGCGAGGTCGCGCGGGTGCAGGTTCCACTTCCCATCGTACTTCAGCTTGTTCATGATGATCGGCCCGCGGCCCTTGATCAGGAAAAGCAGGGCGAAGCAGGTCATGTTCCACTCGCGCCAACTGCCGTTGCCGCGCTGCGAACTCAGCAGGGCCTCGGCCCCTTCACGGTACCAGTCGTGCGTGCCGAAGTACTTCATGCCGGTCGCGATGCCCACGCGCTGACAGCAGTACAGCCAGTAGGTCACCTGGCCTCGCCACCCGGGATTCCGCACCGGCGAGAATCGCTCGCCCAGCCATTCGATGCCGCGCTCCATCGCCTCGTCGGCCTTCGAGCCTCCTGTCGGCCGCGACCGGCGTCCGCGGCACGGACACCCCTGACGAGGATCGAGGATGTCGCGAATGATGAACAGGCTGGCCACCGCGGCCGCGGTCATCGAGCCATAGCTGTTCTCGTTCCCGTATTGGGGATGACCGTAGTCCCATCCGCCGTCGTCCCGCTGGCGCTCGACGTACAGTTGCCCCACCTTACGAAACGCGTCGAGTGGTACCTCGACCCCGCAGTCGACGGCCAGGCCCAGGGCCAGGACGGCGATCTGGGTGTTCGAGAAGTCGAAGAACCGGTCCGTGCTGCGGCGGGCGTAGTGCCAGCCTCCATGCCCCAGTTGAATATCGACCAGGCTCCGGGCATCGTGGGCCATTGCCCGGCGCAGCCAAGCCCTGGTCTTGGTCTTTGCATGACGGTAAAACTCGGCCAGGGCAATCATGCGAAAGCCGAGCGTGTAGGTCTGCTCGAAGGGCAGCTCGATGAATACCTTCAGGGCCTTCCTGATCTCGGGGGCCTCGGGATCCGCACGGCCGTAGGCCAGCACACACATGCCCATGACCTCGCTGCCGCCGGGAAAGGTGGTGCGGACCCCGCCGGAGGGCCTGGGGAAATCGTGCGGGTCGAGATCGCTGAACATGCCGTTCGGGCGCAGCCGACCTCGCACGTACGCTACGCCCTGCTCGATGGCTCGATCGACCTTCTCCTCAAAGGCCGTCTGGCCCCATGCCGTGTGCGGCGTTACGAGGCAAACAAGCACTACCAAGGAAAGACCGGTACGCCCCATCCCGTTCCCCATTTCTGTTTTGTGCCCGGGACTCGACGTCTGCTCCGGTGCATGAAACTCGATCATCAGTCGCCCATCGAGAAACCGACCCTCGAACGGTCCTCCCCAGGAGCCTCTCGATTGCATGCAGCCTGGCGAACAGCTTCATTCTACGCGGCCTGACCCGGTGGCGCAAGCGCAAAACAGCGCGGTGGTCCGGGAAAACGGGCATGCGAGGGTCCGCCCGAAGACGGATCTCGGGAACGTGTAAGGAGCCCCGGTGCGGGATTCAGACGCGGCGGACGGCCAGGACCGCGTTGTGGCCGCCGAAGCCGAACGAGTTGCTGAGGGCCACGTTCATCTGCGTCTCGCGCGGCTCACGGGGAACGAAGTCGAGGTCGAATCCGTCGTCCGGCTGGTCGCAGTTCAGCGTGGCGTGGGCCGTCTGCTCTTTCATGCACATCAGCAGGGCGACCATCTCGACGGCCCCGCTCGAGCCGAGCAGATGCCCGATGAAGCTCTTGGTGCTGGAGATGGGAACCTCGGCGGCGCGCTCGCCAAAGACCTGCTTGACGGCCACGACCTCCATGGCGTCGCCGAGTTTCGTGCTGGTGCCGTGGGCGTTGATGTAGTCCACGTCCTCCGGGACCACGCGCGCGTCGTGGAGAGCGTCCTTGATGGCGGCGGCCGCGCCCCTCCCCTCCGGGTCCGGGGCCGTGATGTGCGTTCCGTCCCCGGCCATGCCGTAGCCGATCAATTCGCCGTAGATCGTGGCGTCGCGCTTCCGGGCCCGTTCGTACTCTTCGAGGATGAGCACCGCGGCGCCTTCGCCGAGGATGAACCCGTCCCGGTCGCGGTCGAACGGACGGCTGGCGCGCCGGGGCTCGTCGTTCCGAGTCGAGAGGGCCTTCATGGAACAGAAACCGGACAGGCCGATGCGCGTCAGCGCGGCCTCGGACCCGCCGGTGACCATCACGTCGGCCTCGTCGCGCTGGACCACCTTGAAGGCGTCGCCAATGGCGCTGGTGGCGCTGGCACAGGCGGCGGCCACGGCCGAGTTGGGGCCGCGGATGCCGTATCGGATCGACACGAGGCCGCTGGCCGCGTTGATCATGAGCTTGGGCACGAGAAACGGGGAGACGCGCCCGGGCCCTTTCTCCAGCAGGCGCTCGAACTGGGTTTCGATTTCCTGAAGCCCGCCGACCCCGCTACCGAGCAGGACCCCGCAGCGGTACGGGTCCTCCCTGGAGAAGTCGATTCCGGCATCCTCGACGGCCTGGGCGGCGCCGGCCAGCGCAAACTGCCCGAACCGGTCCACGCGCTTGACTTCCCGGCTGTCCATGTACCGCCCGGGATCGAAGTCGGAAACCTCGCTGCCGATGCGGCTGTCGTAGTCCGAGGCATCGAAGCGCGTCACGGGGCCGATGCCGCTCCGTCCGGCCATCAGGCCGGCCCAGAAGTCCGACACGGACTCCCCGAGCGAGCACACGACCCCCATCCCGGTGATCACGACCCGGCGGTCCGTCATGGGTTAGGTGTGCTCCTTGATGTACTCGATGGCCTGGCCGACGGTTTGAATCTTCTCCGCCTCCTCGTCGGGGATGGACGTGTCGAACTCGTCCTCCAGCTCCATCACGAGCTCGACGGTGTCCAGGGAATCGGCGCCGAGGTCGTTGACGAAGGAGGTCTCGGCCTTGATTTCGGACTTGTCCCTGCCCATCTGCTCGGCGACGATATTGATGACCCGCTCCTCTATTGAAGCCACGTTTCTCGTCCTCCACTACAAGTCACCAGACCACGACGGGCGCCCCGGCCTACGCTCGGCCGACGCCGCCCCTTTATGCCATCACCATGCCGCCGTCGACGGCCAGCACTTGGCCCGTGATGTACCCGGCCTCGTCGGCGGCGAAAAACGCCACGGCCTCGGCCACGTCTTCGGCCTTGCCCATCCGCTTCAGCGGAATGGCTTCCACCGCCTTGTCCTTGACCCCCTGCGACAGCACGGCCGTCATGTCCGTCTCGATGAACCCGGGCGCCACCGCGTTGGCGGTGATCTTCCGCGCGGCCAGTTCGCGGGCGGTCGTCTTGGTCAGTCCCACCACGCCGGCCTTCGAGGCCGAGTAGTTGGCCTGCCCGGGGTTGCCGGCCAGTCCGCTCACGCTGGCGATGTTGACGATCCGGCCCCGGCGCGCCCGCATCATGTGCCGCGCCGCCATACGCGTCATCAGGAATGTGCCCTTCAGGTTCACGTTGATGACGGCATCCCAGTCGTCGGTTTCCATTCGCAACAGCAGGTCGTCCCGGGTGATTCCCGCATTGTTCACGAGGATATCCAGGCTTCCGAACGCCTCGACGACGGCCTCCAGCGTCTTCTCCACGCTGTCGGCGTCGGTCACGTCCACGGTGTACGACTCGGCCCGGGGCGATCCGGCCTCGGTGCACAGGCGCACGGTTTCGGCCAGCGGTTCTTCCAGGACGTCCATCAGGGCGAGCTTGGCCCCACCGGCGGCCAACTTCAGCGCAATGGCCCGGCCGATTCCCCGTGCCGCCCCGGTCACGATCGCCACCCGGTTCGCTACGCCCATCGTTCTCCCTTCGGCTCGCACGCTCGGCGGCGGTTACCCCGCCACGCTCGACGCATCGTTTACGTTGGCCAGATTCGCCTTCCGATCGATCCGTCTCATCAGGCCCTTGAGCACCCGACCGGGCCCGATCTCGTAAAACCGGTCGAACCCGTCGGCCAGGAGCTGTTCCATCGATTTCTGCCACAGGGTACAACAGGTCAACTGCTTGACGAGGAGCGATTTCACGGCCTCGGGATCGCTCTTGTGATACTCGCCCGTGACGTTGGCCACCACCGGAACCTTCGCGGGCTTCAGTTCCGCGTCGGCCAACTCCTCTCGGAGCCCCTCGGCGGCTTGGGCCATCAACGGGCTGTGAAACGCTCCGGCAACCTGGAGCTCGACAGCTCGCGCGCCCGCGTCTTCGGCCAGGGCCAGCGCTTTCGCACAGGCCTCTTTCGTACCCGAAACCACGATCTGCCCCGGGCAATTGTAATTCGCGGGCGAGATTATACCGGCGTCCGAAGCCGTTTCACAAATCTTTTTTACCGCCTCTTCGTCCAGCCCCATGATGCTGACCATCGTGGACGGATTGGCATCGGCCGCCGCCTGCATCAGCTCGCCGCGCCGTCGCGTCAGCCGGACCCCGTCGTCGAACGTCAGGGCTTCGGCCGCCCACAGCGCAGTGTATTCGCCGAGGCTCAGCCCTGCCGCAGCATCCGGCGAGGGAAGGTCCTTGCCGGCCCCCTCGGACCGCCAGACCTCCGCCAGGGCCACGCTGGTGACGAAGATGGCCGGCTGGCTGACGTCGGTCGCATTGAGCTTCTCCTGCGGACCCTCGAAGCAGAACCGGGAAAGCTCGAAGCCGAGAATCTCGTCGGCCTGCTCGAAGCGGCGCCGGGCCGCCGGGAATGCCTCGGCGACGTCCCGGCCCATGCCGACCGTCTGCGCCCCCTGCCCCGGAAAGAGCCACGCGATCTTGCTCATGCTTTCCACCCTTGGCCGAGATCGTCTGCCGAACGTCCAGATTGCCCCCGGGGGCCTGCCGCCGATCGTCAGAACTTCACCACCGCGCTGGCCCAGCTCAGTCCGCCGCCGAAGGCCACCAGGATCGCCGTGTCCCCGTCCCGGATGTCGCCGTCGGCCCGGGCCTCGGCCAGCGCGATCGGCACGCTCGCAGCGCTGGTGTTGCCGTACCGCTGAATGTTCAGATAGATCTTCTCCGCCGGAAATCCCAGTCGCCCGACGGCCGAGTCGATGATCCGGGTGTTCACCTGGTGGGGCACGACCATGGCCACGTCGTCAACCGACAGGTTGCATTTCTCCATGGCATCACGTACCAGGTACTGCATTTTCTCGACCGCGAACCGATAGACCTCCCGCCCGCGGATCACCATCTTGTTGGCAGCCTGGTCGAGCGACTCGTGCGTCACGGGGTGTTTGGTCCCGCCGCCGTAGACGATCATCTGCTCGGCCCCGACGCCGTCGACGCCAAGGTTGCAATAGCCGACCCCGGTATCGGGCTCGTCGGAGGCTTCGAGCACGGCGGCCCCCGCCCCGTCGCCGAACAGGATGGCTCCTGGAGCCGGAACCCCCGTCGCCAGGCCCGGAAA
>CAZGEE010000022.1:0-1196 GCA_964525035.1 uncultured Anaerolineales bacterium | reverse complement strand
GTCGCCGAACAGGATGCAACTCGTCCGGTCCTTGTAATTCGTGACGGCGCTGAGCTTCTCGGCCCCCACGATAAGGGCGGTTCGCACGGTTCCTCCGAGGATCAGGCCGCGGGCCATTGCCACGCCGTAGACGAAGCCCGAGCAGGCCACCTCGACGTCGCACCCGCCGCACGCGTCGATGCCCAGCTTGGTCATGACCACGGCCGCGGTGGCGGGAAAGATATAGTCGGGCGTGATTGTCGCGATGATAACCAGGTCGATGTCGTCGGGCCGGCGGCCCGCGTCCTCGAGGGCCCGCCGGGACGCCTCGACCGCCATGTCGCTCGTCGTCTCGTCCTCGGCGGCGATGCGGCGCTCCTTGATCCCGGTGCGCTGCGTAATCCACTCGTCGGAGGTGTCGACGATCTTCGTGAAATCCTCGTTGGTCATCACCCGGTCCGGCACGTAGCAACCCGTCCCGGTCATCTTCACGCTGCGGACTGGATTCACTTGCTGATTTCCCCTGTCGGTGCAAGCTCGGCCTGGATGGCCGCGTTGACCTGATGCTCGGAGTACTGGGCCGCTACTTTCAGCCCGTTCCGGATCGCCCGGGCCTTCGAGGAACCGTGACAGATAATGCAGATGCCGTCGATCCCCAACAGCGGGGCCCCACCGTACGTCGTGTAGTCGTGGCGGTCGCGTACCTTCTTCAGGGTCGGCCCCAGGCGACGTGCCAGCTCGGGTTCCGCCTCGGACACGTCTGCCTCGATCGTCTGGAACATTCCCTCGGCCATCGCCTCGACGACCTTCAGGAGCACGTTGCCCACGAACCCGTCGCAGACGATCACGTCGAAGCGCCCGTTGAAAACGTCGCGTCCCTCGGCATTCCCGCAGAAATGAATCGGGGCTTCCTTCAACAGGTCGCGGGTCTCCCGCACGAGGACATTGCCCTTGATCTCCTCCTCGCCGATCGACAGAAGGCCGACGCGAGGCCGCTCGATGCCCAACACGAGACGTGAATAGGCCGACGCCATCACCGCAAACTGGACCATCTGGGCCGGTCGGCACTTGATGTTCGCCCCGACGTCGATCACCACCACCGGGCCGTAGTAGGTCGGCATCACCACCGAGATGCCCGGTCGCTTTACCCCTTTCAGCGTGCGCGCCTTCATCTGGGACGCCGCCACGACCGCCCCCGTGTTCCCCGCCGACAGGAC
>CAZGEE010000021.1:10040-11873 GCA_964525035.1 uncultured Anaerolineales bacterium | reverse complement strand
CTGGGAGTGGACAATACCGGCCTGAACGTCACCGCGTACGAGCTCCTCACAGCCGGCCGCCCGGCCGAAGAGGCGATCGTGCACCGGAGCGAGAACCTGGACGTGCTGCCCAGCCATATCGACCTGGCGGGCGCCGAGGTCGAGCTGGCTTCCACGATGGCCCGCGAGCAGATCCTGCGCGATGCGCTGTCCGAATGCGCCGACCGCTACGATGACGTGTTCGTGGACTGCCCTCCGTCACTCGGTCTGCTCACGCTGAATGCGCTCGTGGCATCGGACGAGGTGATCATCACGCTCCAGCCCCACGTGCTCGCCCTCCAGGGTATGAGCCAACTTCTGGAGACCGTGCGACTGGTTCACGAGCGACTCAATCAGGGCCTGCGCGTATCCGGCCTCGTGTTCTGCATGTTCGACTCGCGGACCACCTTGACGTCGGAGGTGGTCGCCGACGTGGACGCCTACTTCCTGAAACAGGCGGAGACCGACCCCGTGCTGCGGGGCATCCGGATTTTCCATACGCGCGTCCGCCGCAACATCAAGCTGGCCGAGGCGCCGGGCTTCGGCAAGACGATCTTCGAGTACGACGGGTTGTGCCACGGGGCCGAGGACTATCGTCGGCTTGCGGAGGAACTGGCCGGCCGGGCCGCAGCGCCGATCGACGAGCGTGCGCCGGCCCGCCGGCCGGCCACTACGGAACCCCCACCGGACGAAGCCGCTTCCGGCGAATCCGAACCGACCGGCTCGCCGCCTCCGCCCGGGGCGAAAAGGCGGGACGACGGCGGCGAGCAGGGCACGGCCGCACCACCCCACCCGCCTCCGCTACCCGGCGCGACGAGCGTCGAGCCGGAGGAACGCAGCAGGGGTGATTCAACCGATTCTGAGCAAACCGGTCCACCCGAACCGGCCCCGCCGGAGGGAGATCGAGAGGATCACGGCAATGGCCCGACGCCCGCTTGAATGGATTTGGGGCTGGGGGCCGGCGGTCGCCTACCTTGCCTTGACGTTCGTCTTGAGCAGTTTTCCCCTGCGAGGAATCGGCGGAGGTTCCTTCGCCGCGGCCGACAAACTGTTTCACGTGCTGGAGTACGGCGTTCTCTGCGGGCTCTTGTTTCGCGGGCTCCGCCTGAGTCGCTGCCGGTGGCTCTTCCGCTGGGCGCCGCTGGTCGCGCTGGTCCTGGCCAGTCTCTACGGAGCGTTCGACGAGTGGCACCAGGGATTCACGGGCCGCGACCCGGACTTCGGAGATTGGCTGGCCGATACCGTCGGCGCGGCGTTGGTCGCCGCGGGGCTCATGACCTATACCGAACTGCACAAGGAACCGGAATCGTAGGGGCCGGTGATCGGTTGGTTCCGCAACCGGGCTATCCGCCCGCCCCGGCGGAAAGCAGGGCCGGAAGATCACCCTTCACCACGAAGCACTTGTACACCGTCCAGAGCAGAAAGCCGATGAAGATACCCCGCACCAGCCGGTCGGGCAGCTTGTGAGTGAGGTGCCCGCCGACGAAGGCGCCGACCAGGGCCGAGGGGATAAGTAGCGCCGCGACCTTCAGGGGATCCCAGTGCGTCATCCCCGGCGGCACTTCCAGCGTGACGTTCCGCACCACGGCGGCGATGGCGCAGAAGATGATCATCGTGGCCGAGGAGTTGGCGATCGCGTTCTTCTGCGGCATCTCCAGCACGATCTGCTGACTCGGCACGCTGTAGACCCCGCCGCCGATACCCAACATACCGGAGAGGAACCCGGCCGGCAGGGCCACCGCACCGAGGCGCGGCCACGTGACCCTGGCCAGGTCGGGCCGTCCTTCCGCATTCGTCGTCGGCCCCTTGCCCTCG
>CAZGEE010000021.1:0-10030 GCA_964525035.1 uncultured Anaerolineales bacterium | reverse complement strand
AGCAGCTTGCCGAAGTTCCGGTAGATCATGTAGCAGACCACCACGCCGAAGACCAGCCAGAGAACCCTCGCGGGGAGGTAATTCGCGGCATAGACCCCGGCGATGGCGGCCGCGACGCCGAGCGGAAGAATTCCCCTGACGACCTCGGGGACGACGCGGCGGTTCCGCCAATGACTGATCGCACCGCCCGTGCCGACGAACGCGTTCACGACCAGCGCCGTGGCGGCCCAGACCACGAAGAGCTCCTCCCGCCCCTGCGCAAGCACCTGGTCCATGGCCGGGATGAACACGATCGATCCGCCGATTCCGAGCATCCCGCCGGCCACGCCGCCCACGAGACCCACCCCGGCCAGGATTGCGCATGTCGCAAAGGTCAGTTCCACGTTCGCGGCCCTCGATCACAAAACTGCAGGAGATTACCGGTTAACGGTGATAACCCAACTGAGCGAAAATGTCGAAGATTTCCCCCAGCGTGACGAACTTCCGGCCGTGCGCCACCTTGTAGGCATCCACCGCGCGGGCGAACTCGCGGGCCTCAGGGGAAAGCTCGGAGTGCGAATCCGCGAACTGGCGGCGTTCCCGGCCCGTCGCGGAGCCCCGGTTCGACTTCCGTCGGTCGAAGAACTTCTTATCCCAGTCCACCATGGCCCGCTCCTCACCGCTGCGCATTGACGTCCGCGCGACCGATGCTGAAATGCACCACGCCTTCGCGCCGCATCTCTTCGGGATCGTACAGGTTCCGGCCGTCGAAAAGGACGACGCGCTTCATCCGCGCGCGCAGGGCGTCCACGTCGAGCGTCCGGAACTCGTTCCACTCGGTCACCACTGCCAGGGCATCCGCCCCGTCCACCGCTTCGAGACTACTGCCCGCGCAGGTCACGCGGTCGCCGAAGACCTTGCGGAGCCGCTCCAGCCCGACGGGGTCGTAGGCGCGGACGCGGGCTCCGGCCTCAAGAAGCCTTTCGATGATCGTCAACGCCGGAGCCTCCCGGATGTCGTCCGTCCGCGGCTTGAAGGTCACGCCCCAGACGGCGACGGTCCGGCCTTCGCAGGTCCCGCCGAAATAGGCCAGCATCCGCTCGGCAAGCTGCCGCTTCTGCCGCTCGTTGACCCCGTGGGTCGCTTCGAGCATCTCCACCGGCACGCCCTGCTTGCGGCCCAAGTGGATCAGGGCCCGCACGTCCTTCGGGAAACACGAGCCGCCGTAGCCCACGCCGGGAAACAGGTGGCGGAACCCGATGCGGCTGTCGAATCCGATCCCCGTGCGGACTTCCGTCGCCTCGGCCCCGAGGGCGCCGCACAGATTCGCCATCTCGTTCATGAAACTGATCCGCGAGGCCAGCAGGCAGTTCGCCGCGTACTTGGTCATCTCCGCCGACTCGCGTTCCATGACCAGGATGGGATGGAGCGTCCTGACGAAGGGGGCATAGAGCTTCTTCAGCAGCTCGGCCGCTTCCTCGTCCGGCGTACCGATCACGATCCGGTCCGGGTAATTGAAGTCGCTGACCGCGGCGCCTTCCCGGAGGAACTCCGGGTTGCTGACCACGCGGACCCTGCCCCCGATCTCCCGATCGAAGAGCTCCTGCAGCCGGGCACCCGTGCCCACCGGCACGGTGCTCTTGACCACGACCACACCCGGGGCTTCCTTCGCCGAGGCCAGTGCCTCGGCGACGGCCATGACCTGGGACAGATCGGCCTCGCCGTCGTCGCGCGGAGGCGTCCCCACGGCGATGAACGCCGCGTCGGTTCCGGCCAGCGAACCGGCCAGGTCATCGGTGAAGCGCAGCCGCCCGGCGCGCTCATTCCGCTGGAAGAGTTCGCCCAGCCCCGGCTCGTAGAAGGGCACGCGGCCGGCGCGAAGCATCGCCAGCTTCTCGGGATCGCGGTCCACGCACACCACGTGATTGCCCGTTTCGGCAAGGCACGCCCCGGTGACCAGCCCCACGTATCCACTTCCGATCACCACCAGGTTCATGTCAGGGCCCTCTCGAAAGCTCCGCGGCCATCTCGTCCAGGTACTTCGGCAACGACACCGTGAACCCCGGCGGGCGCGATCCGATGGTCCGCTCCAGTCGCGAACAGTCCAGGACGCTCATCGCCGGCCTGGGAGCCGATCGCTTGACATCCGACGAACGGATCGGCTTCACCAGCGCTCCCGGCCGCCACCGGGCCACGATCGCCCGGGCGAATTCGAACCACGTGGTGGCCTCGGCCCCGCACGCATGGAAGGTGCCCGTGGCCCCGCGGCGAAGAAGCTGCCACAGTGTCTCGGCCACGTCCTCCGTGTACGTCGGGCAGCCGGTCTGATCGCTGACGACCCGGAGGGATTCTCCCGCGTCCGCCCGCCGGCAGATCGACGCGACGAAATTCTTTCCGTTCGGACCGTAGAGCCAGGAGGTCCGAACGAGGAGGTGCCGATCCGCCCGCCGCGCCATCTCCTCCCCCGCCAGTTTCGAACGGCCGTACACGCTCAACGGGCCCGTGGGGTCGTCCTCGCGATAGGGCCGCTCCGCGTCGCCTGAGAACACGAAATCGGTCGAAATCTGAACCAGCAGGCCACCGGTCTCGTCAGCCGCACGGGCCAGGTGATCCACCGCCTCCGCGTTCACCCGGAACGCTTCATCCTCCCGCCCCTCGCAACCGTCCACGTCCGTAAGCGCCGCACAGTTCACGATCACGTCCGGACGGTGCCACCGGACGAACTCCTCGACGGCCCTGGAGTCCGTGATGTCCAACTGCTCCACGTCGGTCCAGAGAACCTCCTCCCGCGGGCCGTCGGAGCGGGCGAACCGTCGGCGCAGGGCCGAAGCCAACATTCCGTCCGCGCCGGTGATCAGCATCGGGGGCTCCGCCATAGGAAATCGTTCCCCTGAAGGGACCTTGTCTCCGACTCACTCTCTCGCAGGTAACAAAAACCGCCGGGCAACTCGGCGAAAGGGATTGTAGCCGAGGCCCTCGGACGGTCAAAGGTTTTCCCGCAGCGCAGCCTCGGTGGCCCCGGAGGCCTTTTGCGGCCGTCAAGCCGAAAAGACCCAACCCGACGATTCGTACAAGGATCAGGAAATGGAGGGAATTCCCTGGCCAGGCTAGCGTGGCACGTCCTCGGGCCGTTCGAATGCGCGGCCCAGTGCATCGCGGAGCCAATCCACGTCGACGCGCCCGGACAGGGCGATGCGCCGGAGAAACACGTCGGGGCCGCCCGTCCCGACCACCACGCGGACCGGCCTGCCCTGTTCAGGACCATAGAGTTTGCGGGCGACGCGTTCGGGCAACCTCCGAACCAGCACGTCGTGCCCCTGGAGGGTGACGTGGCCGGTGCCCTCCTCTACCCGTCCGCCGAAACGGAAGACCGATCCGGGCGAAGACTCGGCCACCTCGGTCACCGACCGGTCTCCAGCGTCCAGGGATAGGCGCGTTCGGCCGGCGGGTCCCGAGTTCGTCGTGACCTTGGCGCGGAACAAGGATTCTTCCTCGGAAGGGCCTGCGGGTCGCAGCGCCCACCAGAGCGACGACTCCCCGCGGGGATCCACCGTCGCCTCCAGGCTCACCTCCACGTCGCCTGTGAAGACAGGGCGGGATTCGATAAAGGCCTCCTGCCCCGTGGAGGGGGTAGCCCGCAGGGCATCCCGGTCCAAGCGCCACGGGCCGCCTCGCGTAGCCCAGTCCGCCAGTTCCCGTTCCGTCAGGAACTCGTATTCGAGCCGAAGGCGGCGCCCGGTGAGCGTGGCCCGCTGGGCCCCGAAGACCTCGGCCGCGTGCCGGCGGGCCAGGTCGACGAGCCGGGCGGCCTCGAGCCGCCACAGCACGTGCTGCTCCGGCACCACCTCCCGGACCCGCGTGCGGCGGCGGGCGGTGTCGTAGCAGAGTTGTTGGCCCCGCCGGAGGTCGCGCGGCCTTGCATCTCCGGAGGGGACGAAACGGACGTTCCCCCGCAGGACGGTGAGGCGGACCTCCACGTCGGGCCCCACGTCTCCGAGGACGTCCACGCCCTCGGCGGCGAGCGCCAGCGGGATACCGCCAGTCAGCCATCCTGCGGCGAGCCCTTGCGGCCGGACCCGCAGGTCGAACGTCCCCCCTGTGGTCTGCGCCCGCCCGGCCGAGGTCCGGACTTCGAACCGGCGGCCGCCACGGTCGGAGGCGTGCGACACGAAGACTTCCCCCTGTGTGAGCCGGCACACCGTCCCCTCGTCGGACCCCGCCAGGAAGCGCAGGGCGGTGTTCTCGTTCAACTCGAGTTCGCCGCCGCGGCCCAGGCTCAGCTTCAGCCTGGAACGGGAACCGGTCCGCACCTGTTGGCTTACGTGAAGCTTCGCACCACTCGAGATGGTTTCCCCGCCGACGGAGACCCGGCCTGTCGCATCCCGGATGCGGGCGATCTCGGCCCCCCTCTTCCCCGGCCCGCCCAACATGACGCCCAGGGCGAGCACGAGCACGACCGCGGCGGCCATGGCAGCCGACCGCCAGAAGGCCCGCCTGTAAAACCGCCGGTGCGGCCGACGGGACGGCCCCACCGCCTCGGCGTCCGACGAGCGGCCGACGCGCTCCAGGATCGCCTCCCTGTCGGCCGGGCGAACCTCGGGCTCCGCCAGCCGGTCGCAGCGGTGCATGGCTTCCCGGAGCCGGGTCAGGCGATCAACGGTGTCCCGGCACGAAGGGCACCCTTCGAGGTGCCTGCGGACTTCCTCCGCCCGATCTTCCCCCAGCCGGCCGAACGCGAAGTCGGCCAGAAGCTCAACGGACATCTCGTCGCACGGTTTCATGGCACGCGGCACCAGAGAAAGACGAATTCGCAGAACGGTATGGCCACGGACGCCGTGGCCAAGGGAGATGCCTGCTGGAAAGATAAACAGTCTCGGCCGGAAAAAGCTTCAGAAAATCCCGCAGGGCCGCTCATCTTTACAGTTTGGCAGAGGCCCATTATACTGCCGCGGAAGACCAATCCACCGGGGGCCGTCCGGATAGCGCCGGGGCAACGGGTACTGAGAGGAAAACCCATGCGTGAAGATGCTCCGAAGGAGCGGATTAAGCCCGTGGCGGAAGCGTTGCGGCTTCCCAAGGATTACGTCTTCGACAGCAGCCCGGTGCTGGATCCGGCAGACCTGGCCGCCCTGACCGACCTGAGAACCGGGCGGCCCGATGCGGTTCGCGAGGCCATGGCCGAGCGCCCCCGGCGGGAGACCCTGACCGAGGACGGGCGGTTGGTGCTGCTGGCCGCCGACCACCCCGCCCGCATGGTGATCAGCGTGGGCACGGACCCGGTCCGGATGGGCAATCGAGCCGATTACCTGGCCCGGATCGTCCGGGTTCTCTCGGCCAGCGAGGTGGACGGCCTGATGGCCACGCCCGACGTGCTGGAGGACGTCGTGGCCCTCGACCGGCTGGTCCGCCGGAGCGGGCGCGAAGGATTCCTCGGCACGCGCGTCCTGGTCGGCTCGATGAACCGCGGCGGCCTCCAGAACGCCGAATGCGAACTCTGGGACATGCCGACGGCCTACCGCAGCGCCGAGGAACTCCTCGAGGCCAACCTCGACGGTGGGAAGGTGCTCTGGCGCTACACCCGCGAGGGCCGGGGCAACCGGGACTCTCTGGAGACGATGGCCGTGGCGGCCGAGACGATAAGCGACCTGGCGCGAGAGGGGCTGGCCACGTTCATCGAGCCGCTGGCCATGGAAAACCGGTTCGAAAAGTGGTTGCCTTCCCGTGACGAGGAGGACTGGATCCGGATCGTGGGCGCCGCCTCGGCGCTGGGGCCGACCAGCGCCCGCTCCTGGATCAAGATCCCGTTCTTCCGGCCGTACCACCGCATCGTCGGCGCCACCACGCTGCCGATTCTCATGCTTGGCGGCCCCGCCGGCGGTGTACCGGCGGCGTCGCTGGCCGACTTCGCAGAGGGCATGAATGCAGGGAGCAACGTGCGCGGCACATTGGTGGGCCGGAACGTGCTCTATCCCGGGTCGGACGACCCGGCGCTGGTGGCCCGCGCGGTGTGCCACATCGTACGCGGGGGGTTGGCGGCGAACGAGGCCGCCGCGAAAGCCGCGGAAAGGGGTCGCATGTAACTTCCGCGGCAGAGGCCGTCGGCCCCTCTTCAGCGTAGCCACGAGACACAAGCGAAGCGGGGGTCGGCGAAACCCGGCGGGGCGGGTCGGGTGAACGCAATCACGTCCCTACGGTGCGGAAACGCCGGGCCAGGAGTTGGAGCTTGGTGTGCGGGGCGCCGCAGGCGGGGCAGCCTTCCTCGTACTTACCGTGGCACTTCGTGCAGAACAGCTTGTTGCAGGCGGTGCAACGGTATCCGACAATCGGCGCGAGCCCCACCTTGGTCATCAGGCGAACGTACCCCATGTTGTGATTACAGATTTCGCACTGAACTCCGCTGCTCAGCGACTGCATCACGTCGGTCCGTTGCCTGGCGTCCTCGGCCTCTTCGTCCTCGGCGTCGCGATGATGCCACGCGAAGTACTCGTCCTCCCCCACACGGGCAATGAAATGCAGAAGTTGCTCGCCCTGCCGCGCCACCGACACCCGGACCATGTTCTCTCCGGCGGCCTCGAGCACCGTGGCATGATCCATTCCCACGGCGGCGTCGCGCTGCACGCAGGAGATCACCATGTCGGAGATGAGGTCGAACCCGGCCTCGTGGGGTTTACGATCCGGCGGAAGATGCCAGGCCTTGGCCCATTTCTCCGCCTCGTCCAGGACGGCTTCACGATCCTGGATCGGCAGGCGGCAGATGCTCTGCTTCAGCGCCCCCTCGATCAACGGGATGTCCATGCCCTGGTAGATAATCCGCCCCCGGTCGGTTTCGTATGGCACGAACACGATCCGCCGGCATTCGGAACACCGGCCCCGCTGTCCGGCCGAAGAGTCGGGCGCAATCAGGCGCTTCCCGCAACAACAGGTGACGATGATCCCCATGGGTCCCCCTCCCTGCCAAGGTCAACGGTCCCCGCGTGGCGCAAATTTCCGGCGAATCAATCGCCCTCCGCCCCAATCGGCGGAGGACAAACTCACCAAGCCTTCTTATATCCGGGCGAGGAGCCAAAAGCAATCGAATATTGACCTCGAACCCCCCACCGCGCGGGCCCGATGGCGAAGAAAGGAAAGCCCGGTTGGCGGTTGCCAATTGCGGCCGGAAGTGCGAGAATATCCAGGGAGGAATACCGGAGCCGGACGCAACGAGCAAGGAGCAGGTCATGAAGGCACCACGAGGTGGGTTCACGCTGGTAGAGCTCCTGATAGTGATTGTCATTATCGGGATTCTCGTAGGCATTCTTATCATCGCGGGCGGTCCGATCATGGAGAGCGCGCGGCGGCTTCGTTGTTCCTCGAAGCTGAAGAACCTCCAGGGCATCTACATGGCCTACGTAACGGACCATCGCCGGTTTCCCCCTCTCATCCGCCGGGACGAGTACGACTTCGGCGACCAGGATTACAATTCCCTGGACGAGAAGGAAAATGCCCTGGTGATCAATGAGGGGAGGTTCGACGCCGGCTTCGGCCCCCTGGTCTGGCACCGACGAATCACCGAGCCCATGCACCTCGTCTGCCCGGCGGTCGAGCTTTCGGACTGGCCATGGTGGCGCGATTCCGCTCTGGCAGACGGTGATAGGGAAGACGCGAAAATCATCTGGAACCGCAACCAGCCCAACCCGGATCCGGTGGCGCTCGCCGAGGAGGCCCGTCGGGGCGAGGACATCGGTAACGTTACGACACGGGCCTGCTACTGCATCCGGCCGTATCTGTATCCCCACGTACTTTCCCAGGTGGAGGCGGAGGGCATCCGGGCATTCATGGCCGACAACATCGGGGACCCCGAGATGGTCGAGTACCGCCACGAAGTAGGGGTCAACGTGGCGTATCTCGACGGGCATATCCGATTCATCGAACATGAAGACCTGCTGAAACAAGTCCCCGTCATGGAACTCTGGGAAATCCTCGACGACGCGAAATAGACTCCCTCTCCCGGCTCCGTAGTTCCCGTCGGGCCCCGGGAGTGCTATCTCCCCGGGCTATTCGAATTTCCGACCCTGTGCCCGCAGGAAAACCAGCCAGTTCCCCCACGGGGCCCGAAGAGCATCTTCTGCGCGCTCCGCCCCCCATCGCCGGGCGGACACCTGGTATTTCAGACAATCGGGAACTTGCCAGACGCACAGGACTGAAACGGTTGAGGACACAGAGCCTTGAACCTTACGGACTTGTTCGGGCATAATAACCCCGCCGGGCTCCACCGGCGGTTCCGGCCTCGAAGGCTCGGGAGGGTACGTGACGGCCGACTTCGTCAAACACGCTCGGACGGTTTCGATCCTGACCTTCCTCAGCCGACTGCTCGGCATGCTCCGGGACATCATCCTCGCCTCGTTTTTCGGCACCACGATGGCGATGAACGCGTTCAGCGTCGCCTTCGGCCTGCCAAACCTGTTCCGCCGACTCTTCGGCGAAGGCGCCCTTTCGGTCGCCTACATTCCGGTGTTCACCGAACTCGTCGAGCAGAAGGATCGCGATGGCGCCCGGCGGCTGGCCGGCCTTTGCGCTACTCTCCTGGTGGCAGTACTCGCGGCCGTCACGCTCGTCGGCGAGGGCGTGATCGGTTTGACGGCCGCGCTGACCGACGCTACGCCCCGGCTTCGGCTGACCCTCACCCTGGCGGCCATCATGCTGCCGTTCGTCATCACCATCTGCCTCGTCGCGCTCCTCCAGGCCACCCTGAACGTGTTGGGCCACTTCGCGGTCCCGGCCGCGGCACCGATCCTGCTGAACCTCTTCATCATCGGCGGGGCCCTCCTGGGCGCGCCGCTCTGGGGCGACGGCCCGCATCGCCGGATCTACGGCGTGGCCGTTTGCGTGCTCGTGGCGGGCATGGTCCAGGTTGCCGTGCAAGTCCCCGTCCTTCGGCGGCACGGCTTCCGCCTCCGCCCGGGATGGGACACCGCAAGCCCTCACCTTCGGCGGATCGTGACATTGATGTTGCCCATGATGCTCGGGCTCGGCATCGTCCAGTTGAACGTGTTCATGGACCGTGTCATCGCCATGGCCTTCAGCCGACATGCCGTCGAGGGCGCAGGCAACGTAGCCACGCACCTGCACGTGCTGGGTCAGTCCATTGCGTACCCGATGAAGCAGACGGCCGTTTCAGTGCTTTATTACGGCCAGCGCCTGTACCAGCTTCCGCTCGGGGTGTTCGTCTTTGCGCTCGGCACGGCGATCTTCCCGGCGCTGTCGCGCCGCGCCCACCGCCGCGACCTCGCCGGCCTCTCCGCCACGCTGAACCGCGGCCTGCGCATGGTGACCTTCATCGCGCTGCCCTGCTCCGTCGGGCTGATCCTGGTGGCTCAACCGCTCATCCGCGTGCTGTTCGAGCACGGCCGCTTCGGCCGAGAGGACACGCCCGACGTGGCATGGATGGCGGGCACCTATGCCGTCGGCCTTCTCGCCTACGGGGCGATTCACCTGCTGACGCGGACGTTTTTCGCGCTCCAGGACACCCGGCTGCCGGTACGCATCGCCGCCGGCGCCGCCGGGGTCAACTTCCTGCTGAACCTGGCCCTGATCTGGCCCTTCGGCATCCAGGGGCTGGCGCTGTCCACCGTGTTGACGGCCACCGGCCAGACGGTCGCGCTGGTCCTTTATCTGCGGCGCCGCGTAGGCTTCCTGGGAGGTCGCCGCTACGTGGCGAGCCTCTGGCGCATCGCGATGGCCACGGCCCTCATGGCGGGCGCTGCGTGGGCCGGCCTCCGGTCGGGGAGCCTGCTCGGGCTGGAACCGGGCACCACCGCCCGGGCGGCGGCGGAACTGGCCGGCGCGGTCGTCGCCGGGGTGGCGGTTTACCTGCTCGCCGCGAGGCTACTGAAGCTGCCGGAGCTCCGAGATGCCCTTGGGCGTGGTCCCGCCGAACCGTCCGCTGAGTAGCGATCCACGGGGGCGAAACCGCGAGGGCCCTCGCGCCATCACGACGGTTCGCGGATGGGCCGCGGCCGGCCTCGGATCGGAAACGTGACTTGCCACCGGCGGGGTGGGTCACTTAGAATAC
>CAZGEE010000020.1:0-12105 GCA_964525035.1 uncultured Anaerolineales bacterium | reverse complement strand
CGTGACTGCGAATCTGCGGCGAGGTCAGTACCACGGGAGGATGCCCGGCGCCGGCCAGCGGCCGGACGGCCTCGGCCACCTCGCGCGCCACGTCCCGGGCCACGTCCGGCGGCATGGCCAGGAACGCTCCGCGCTCGTTCTGCTCGATGTGCCCGCTGATCCGGTCCTCCAGCGCCGGGTCCAGCGTGACGACGCGCAGCACCCCGTCGTCGCCCGCGTACTGCTCGCAGAGGGTCCGCGCCAGGGCGTTGCGGACGTACTCGGTCAGGATGTCCGGGTCGCGAGTCCGCGGGGCCCAGTCGCCCAGCGTCTCGAGAATGGTTTCCAGGTCGCGCACGGGCACCCGCTCGCGGAGCAGGTTCTGCAGCACCTTCTGGACCTCGCCGACCTTCATCACGTTCGGCACCACCTCCTCGACCACACTCGGGGCCTTCTCCTTCAGCGCCTTGAGCAGCTTGTTGACCTCCTCTCGCGTCAGGAGCTCGGCCGCGTGGTTCTTGATCACCTCCGTCAGGTGCGTGGCCAGGACGCTGGAGACGTCGACGACGGTGTAGTTCAGCATCTCCGCGCGCTGCCGCTCGCTCTCGGGAATCCACCAGGCGGGCAACCCGAAAGCCGGTTCGCGCGTCTCGATGCCCTCGGCCAGCTTGCCCGAGGCCACGCCGCTGTCCATGGCCAGGTACATGCCCGCGTGGGCCTCGCCGCGCGCCACGGGGTTCCCCTTCACCCGGATCACGTACTCGTTGGGCTCGAGCTGCATGTTGTCGCGAATGCGCACCGGGGGCACAATGACGCCGAGTTCCACGGCGATCTGCCGGCGGGTCATGCGGATGCGGTCGAGCAGGTCGCCCCCCTGGGAGCTGTCGACCAGGCGGATGAGGCCGTAGCCGATCTCCAGTTCCATCGCGTCGACCTGCAGCAGGCCGTCGTCCTCGGCGGGCTTCTGCGGCTGGGCCTCGGCCTGGGCCGCCTCCTCGCGCTGCTGCTCCTCCCTCGCGCCGGAGCCCTTGTAGAGCATCCAGGCAACCGTGCCGCAGAGGGTCGCCAGGACGATCATCGGAATCCGGGGCAGCCCGACGAACGCCATAACCAGCAGGAAGACGCCCGCGATCGCGAGCGCGACGGGCCGACTCAGGAGCTGTCCGATCATCTCGTGACCGAGGTCGGCCCGCGCGGTCGACCGCGTGACGATCAGGCCGGCCGAGATGGAGATGACGAACGACGGCACCTGGGTCACCAGGCCGTCGCCGATGGTCAGCTTGGTGAAGACGTCGAGACACTGGCTGAACTCCCAGTTCTGGTCCACCATGCCGACGTAAAATCCGCCGAGGATGTTGACCAGGGTAATGACGATGCCCGCGATGGCGTCGCCGCGCACGAACTTCGACGCCCCGTCCATGGCCCCGTAGAAGTCGGCCTCGCGGGTGATCGACGCCCGCCGTTCGCGTGCCTGGTCCTCGGTGATCAGGCCGGCGTTCAGGTCCGCGTCGATGGCCATCTGCTTGCCCGGCATGCCGTCGAGGGTGAACCGGGCCGCGACCTCGCTGACGCGCGTGGCCCCCTTGGTGATCACCACGAACTGGATGATCACCAGGATGGCGAAGATGATGACACCCACGGCGAGGTTCCCGCTGGCGACGAACTTGGCAAAGGCCTCGATGACGTGCCCGGCCGCGGCGGTCGCCTGGGTAACATTCACCACCCGGTCCGGCGTGGTCAGGATCAGGCGGGTCGAGGCCACGTTCAGCACCAGCCGGAACAGCGTCAGCGCCAGCAGCAGGCTGGGGAACACGCTGAACTCGAGCGGTCGGCGGACGTAGACGGTCGTCAGCAACACGAGGACGCTGAGGCCGATGTTGGTGGCCAGCAGGAGGTCGAGCTGCCAGGGCTGCAGCGGCACGACGATGACCACGATCAGGCCGATGATCGCCAGCGGCAGCAGGAGTCCCCGCTGTCGTGTTACCCACCCGACGAGTCCGGCAGGATCAAGACCAAGCGACGTCGGCGGCATGCGCTATTCCTTCCGGCCGGCCCCTCAGAGGGCCGTGGGGGTAAACTCCCGGTTCGTAAGCCGATAGACAAAGGCCAGTACTTCGGCCACGGCGTTATAGAACTGCACGGGTATCTCCTGGCCGAGCTCGACGACGCGGTACATCGCACGGGCGAGGTCGGGCTTCTCGATAATCGGCACGTTGTGCTCGACGGCGATCTCGCGGATCCGCCGGGCCATCAGGTCGGCGCCCTTGGCCACCACGGTCGGGGCGGCCATGGCCTCGGCGTCGTACCGGATCGCGATGGCCAAATGTGTCGGGTTGGTGATCACGGCATCGGCGCGGGGCACCTCCGTGCTCATCCGCTGCATCGCCATCCGGCGCTGGAGGTGACGGCGGTGTTCGCGAATGAGGGGGTCGCCTTCCATCCGCTTCATCTCCTCGCGGACCTCGTGCTTGGTCATCTTCAGGTCCTGCATGAACTGCCAGCGCTGATACATGTAGTCGAAGATGGCCAGCACGATGAACACCAGCGCCAGTTTCAGTCCGAGCCCGAGCACCACCTCGGCCCCGCCGGCAACGATCTCGCCGACGCCCATCCGCGACATGGCGACGATCCGCGGGAAGTCGCCCCGCACGGCGACGTAGGATATCCAGATGATGGCCGTCAGCTTCGCCATGTTGCTCGCGAACCGGGCCAGGGACCGCTTCGAGAAGATCCGGCCGAACCCTTTCGCCGGGTTGAGCTTCTCCAGCGCGGGCTTCAGGGGGTGGCCGCTGAAGACCGGGCCGCTCTGGATCAGGTTGGCCAGCACGCTCGTCAGCGAGACCACGGCCACGATCGGGGCGATCGCCAGGGTAAAGGACCGCGTCGCCGCGGCGAACTCCGTCAGGAGGCGCTCGGTCGGCAGGCCGTGAATCTCGCCGAAGCGGAGCATGTGCTTCAGCGCGGCCATGAGGCTCCCGCCGACGTGGCTGCCGCCGAAATAGAGTGCCGCCACGCCCGCGGTGAGCACCAGCGCCGCGGTCAGGTCGGCCGAGCGCGGCACCTGGCCCCGCTCGCGCGCCTCCTGCAGGCGCCGCGGTGTCGGGGCTTCGGTCTTTTCGCCGTACGACTCGTCCGGCATCGGTCCTCTCCACTCCTCTAGCCGCCCATGGAACCGATCATGGTTCCGACGGAATCGACCGTCCGCGCGTAGGCGTCACTGAACACCACCAGGGCCGCGCCAAGCGAACCGACCAAGGCGACGACCCCCACGCTGATCCGCAACGGGAACCCCACCACCAGGATGTTGATCTGGGGAACCGTCCGCCCGAGGAATCCCATGATCATGCTCACCAGGATCAGGATCACCAGCACCGGGGCCGCCACTTTCAGGGCCATCACGTAGCTGCCCGCCAGGAGGCCCCGCAACACGTGCAGGACCTCGGGCTCCAGGGACACGGCCATCGGCGGCACCGCGTGGAAGCTGTCGAGCACGCCGGTCAGAATGAGCTGATGCCCGTCCAGGGCCAGCAGCAACATCGATCCCAGGATCACGTATAACTGGCCCACGATGTTGTTTTCCGACTCGAGCGTGGGGTTGAAGATGCGCGCCAGGCCCAGCCCCATCTGCTGCGCGATGAAGCTCCCGGCCAGTTGCATGCCGACGATCAGCATGTTCACCGCGAGGCCGATCGCCAGACCCACCATCAGTTCGCCCATCGCGCCGGCCGCCACGCCCACCAGCGAGCCCGGAACCCGGCTCACGTCCGGGTGCACCAGCGGGAACACCACCAGGCTGACCAGCGCCGCCAGGCCGATCTTCACCCGCGCCGGCACGACCATCGAACTGTAGATGGGCGCGGCCAGCATGATGCCCGTGATGCGGAACAGCACCAGGGCAAAGGCCGGAAGCCACGTGAGCATGTGCGCAAGCTCGAACATTCCCGCAATCCGTTTACAACCCCGCGAAGAACATCTCCCGCCCGAAACGAACCAGGTGCCGAACGATCCACGGCAGGAACAATCCCACCGCCAGAGTCATGGCGATGATTTTCGGCACGAACGAAAGCGTCTGTTCCTGCACCTGCGTGACGGCCTGGAGGATGCTGACCAGCAGCCCCACGACCATCCCCGCGACCAGCACCGGCGTGCTGACCAGCAGGACCACCATCATGGCCTGCCGCCCGAGATCGATGGCTTCCGAAGACGTCACGTCGTCGTCCTTTCTGCGAAGCGGGCGGTCCGGAGATCGCCCGGTCCCCGGGTCAGGCGAAACTCGTCAAGAGGCTGCCCATGACCAGGTGCCAGCCGTCCGCCAGCACGAACAGGAGCAGCTTGAACGGCAGCGAAATCAGCACAGGCGGAAGCATCAGCATGCCCATCGAGATCAGGATGCTGGCCACGACCATGTCGATGATCAGGAACGGCAGATAGAGCTTGAAGCCCATGAGGAACGCCGTCTTCAGTTCGCTCGTCACGAAGGCCGGCACCAGGATGCTGGTGGGCACGTCCTCCCACCGCTCGGCCGACCGCATCTCGGCGTAATCGAGGAACATCCGCACGTCGCCCTGGTTGCCCGTCTGCTCGATCTGCCGGATCATGAATCCGCGCATGTGACCGGTCGCGGTCTGGAGCGCGTCCTTCTGCGTCATCTCCCCGTCGAGATAGGGCCCGAGCGCGTCGGCGTTGATGTCGTGCCACACCGGCCCCATGATCATGAACGTCATCAGCAGCGCCAGGCCGATGAGCACCTGGTTCGGCGGAAGCTGCTGGGTGGCCATGGCCTGCCGGAGCAACCCCAGGACGATGACGATGCGCGTGAAACTGGTCATCAGGACCAGGATCGACGGGGCGAGCGTCAGCACCGTCAGCAGCAGCAGAATCTGGAGGCTGCCGGAGAGGCCTTCGCTCGTCTCGGCCGGCGGCACGACCTTCGTCAGGTCGGGCACGCCCATCGGATTGTCGATGGGCGTTCCGGGCGCTTCCTGGGCGCTGAGCGCACCGGCCGCCGAGAGCAGGACGGTCCCGCCCACCAGAAAGGCTGCCCACTTGGCCCACTGCCACCGCATAACGTGCCCCCGCGCCTATTTCCGGAGGTCCACCACCTCGCGAACTTTGCGGGTCAGGTCGTTCAGCTCGTTGCGTACCCGGCCGATCTCCTGCGATTCGCCTTCTTCCACTTCCATGGCCGGCTCGTCCTGCGTGTCGAGTTCCCGGTCGGCCTGCCGGAAAACGTTACGGAAACTGGCCGTGGCACTTCGCGCCCCGGAACTCTCACATACGCCGATCAGCTCCGAGACTTCGTGCGGATCGTCGATCTCGGCAAGAGAGGCCAGCCGGTCCCCCGCCTGGCCGACCACCAGCAGGCGTCGGCCGACCTTCAGTACGGCGACGCTCTGCTTCGGGGACAGGTACGTCCGGCCGAGCACCTTGACGGCGGGGCTTCCGGCGAGCCGCCGCATACCCGGCAGATAGCGCCGCGCGGCCCAGAACAGCAGGCCGATCAGGGCCAAGACGACCGCGACGGGCCACAGTCCGCCCAGCAGGCCGCCGTCCGCCGCTTCGTCCGTGGAATCCCCGGAGGGATCGGCCTTCCGGCCGTCCGCCGGCGTGGCGTCGATGAAACCTTTTTCGGGATTGCCGTGCGACTCGCCGGCGAAGTCCGCCCCGGCGTCTTCTGGAAGGGGGGTCGCGTCACTCGGCTGGTTCGGGGCCGCGCCGAATGCGGAGGTTTCCGCAGCGGCGTAGCCGACACAGGGGAGCGCAAGCAGCAGGAAGGCGCCCGCGCCGAGCCCCGAGAGCAGCAGCGTCCGCGATGTCATGAGTCCATCCCTTCGGGCCCTCCGGCCCGTTCGGGTCGCTCCGCGACCCGGCCCACTTCGCCCACGTTTCACCCCCTACCCCTGGGGGATGATCTCTCCGATCCGCACACAGAAGTTGTCGTTGAGAACGAGCACCTCGCCCCGGGCGACCAGCCGGTCGTTGACGAACACGTCCACGGGGTCGCCGGCGAGTTTCTCAAGTTCGACGACGCTGCCTTCCCCAAGGCGGAGAATATCCTCGATGTACATGTGGCTGCGTCCGAGCTCAATCTTCACGTTGAGCTGGACGTCGCGCAGCAGGTCAATGTTGGCCGATTCGCCTCCCTGGGAGAATGCGGCTCCGCCTCCACCATCCCCGAGTTCGTCGAGCCCGGCCAGGACGTCGCCCAACTGGTTTTCGATGTTCTCGACCGCGTTGAGGGCCTCGTCGCCGGAGGCGGCGGTTTCATCGCCGGCCGTGGCCTCGCCCTCCGCGGATTCCGGTTCGTCGCCTTCGGTCTGCTGCTCGGACTCCCCGCCGGCGTCGGCGGCGCCTTCCTCGGGGGAAGGCTGCCCGTCCTCGGTGGCAGTGGCCGCCCGGGCCTCGGCCAGGGGGTCGGCATCGGCCGCGCCTGCGGCCTCCTGCTCCGGCTGCCCTTTGGCTTCATTCTCGGCCGGGATCGGATTCTCAGAGGCGGCGTCGGCGGTTTCAGCCTGCCCGCTCGCGTCCTGCCCCTGGGCCTCTACGTCCTCGTCCGCCATGTCCGTACCTCCCAGCACGGGTCATTCCAGCGTGGCCGGAATGCACTCGCTGATTAAGACCTCGTTGACGGTTCCCTTGCCCGGGATCTTGTTCAGGGCGAACCGTATCTGCCGCTTCAACGTCGCGTGATCGGCCTCCTGCTCCAGGATCACGGGGTCGCACGCGGCCACGATGGTCGTGATTTCCTGCTTGATGAAGTTTTCGTTCTGTTTGAGCCGCTTGACCACGTAATCCTTCTGGGGCTTGGGAACCTGGAGGTGGATCTTCAGGCTCCAGTAGACCAGGCGTCCGCTCTTGGCGTTGACCGCCTTGATCTTGGCCTCGGGCTCGCTGGGGATCACCGGGACCTCCTCGACCTCGATCCCGGACGCCTGCTCCGCACCCTCGGCCTGAGGCGGCGCCGTGTCGGTGGCACTTTTGAATACCCAGAGGGCCACCAGCACGATCAGCGCCTGGGCCACGGCGCATCCCCCGATCAGGAGGATGGTCTTCAGGTTCAGCTTCTTTTTCTGCTTCGTCTCTTCTTCCGTGGTTTCCTGGTCTTTGGGTTTTCCGTCGGCCATAACGGTTCCTCCTAATCGGCTTCGCCGCCGTCGCCTTCATACTCCTCGACCATCGAATCCTTGACCACGACCTCCACGCGGCGGTTATTGGCGAGGGCCTCCTCGTCGTAGGCGAAGGCCTGGATCGGCTCGTGCCCTCCGCAGGCCTCCAGATTCATCCGATCTTCCGAGACACCCAGCTCGGCCAGCAACTCATTGACCGCCCGGGCCCGCGCGAACGAGAGCCCCATGTGATCGGCAAAGGGCGAATCCTCCGGCAGGGCCTGGCGGCTGGTATGGCCGCGCACCAGGATCTTGTTCCGGTACCCCTTGATGATCTTGGCCACCTGCTGGATTTCCTTCTGAGCCTCGGGCAACAGTTCCGCGCTTCCCTCGTCGAACAGCGACAGCCCGCCAATCGTGATCTTCAGGCCGTCCCGGATATTCCGGACCGTGGTGGCGTCGCCGATCTGGCTTTTTTTGCTGTCGGTCTCCTCGCGCGACCGGTGGCGCTTGTTCCGCTGGACGATCTCGTCCTGGATCCTTTCGACGATGCTCATGGCATTGAAGTCGGAAAATTCACCGTCTACCGGCTGGGGGGCCTTGGTATAGCCGAACGCCTTGCGGAGGCTGTCGAGCACCGCCCGGAACTGCTCTTCCTCCTTGATCTGGCTGAGGCTGACGATCATGACGAAGAAGCACAGAAGCAGGGTCATCATGTCCCCGTAGGTCATCATGTAGTCGGGGCATCCGCCGCCACCACCGCCTTCGCCCTTTTGTTTCGCGCCTCTGGCCATGCGATTCCTCAGGTCCGTTTTACGAGGCTTCCTCCGGCTCCATCTCCGACCGCATCGACGGCGACAGGAACGTCTTGAGCTTCTGCTCGACCACGCGCGGGTTGTCCCCGGACTGAATCGACATCACGCCGCGGATCACGATCTCCTTCAGCAGAATCTCCTCCGCCGAGCGCTTCGCCAGCTTGTCCGCCAGGGGAAGGCAAACCAGGTTCGCCACCAGCGTCCCGTAAAGAGTGGTCAGCAAGGCGATGGCCATGGCCGGGCCGATCTTTGACGGGTCGTCCATATTCTGAAGCATGATGACCAGGCCGATCAGCGTTCCGATCATGCCGAACGCGGGTGCGTACTTGCCCATGGTCTCGAAAATGCCCTTGCCGTTGGCGTGGCGTTCGGCGATCCCGTCCAGCTCGCTGTTGAGAATCTGTTCAATGAGCTCGGGGTCCGTGCCGTCGATGGCCATCTGGATCCCCTTGATCATGAACTCGTCGTCGATCTCCCGGGTCACGTTCTCCAGGCTGAGGATGCCGTCCCGTCGGGCGATCTCGGCATAGGAAACAAGGTCCTGGATCAGCTTCTGGGGGCTCCGGGCCTTGTGCAGAAAGGCGTTCTTCACGACGTTCGCGACCTGGAGCACCCCCTTGAGGGGGAAGCTGATCAGGGTCGCGGCCATCATGCCCCCGACGACGATGGCGAGACCGGCCGGGTCGACGAAGGCGCTGACCTTGTCGCCGGCCCCGCTGATGACGGACCAGCCGATGAGCCCGATGCCCGCCACGAGACCGATCAGAGTGGCAATGTCCATGCGCGTTCGCGTCCTTTTAGTCTGCCATCGACCGCAGAGCCCGTCCGTACTCGATGCACCGGCGGATCACTTCGTCGACGTCCTCCTGCACCACCACCTTCTCGCCGGTGGTGAGGCTCAAGATCGTGTCCGGCGTCGCCTCGACGAAGCGGATGAGGTTGGCGTTGACGACCAGCTCGTGGCCGCCGAGCCGCGTCACCTTGATCATCTGGATCCGCCCAGCCTTCCCATCCACATTATCCTGCCCATCTTATCGGCCAGAACTCCTCAGTACTAAAAAATTCCGGCGGAAAACTTCGCTATATTCGCGGCCGAGGAATATCTCTGCTCGGCCCATTCGCGTTATCGGACCATCGTCAGGATCTCCCGCATCATCTCGTCCACGCTGGTGACCACCCGGCTGTTGGCGGAGAAGCCGGTGGAGGTGGTGATCAGGTTCACGAACTCGTTCGAGAGGTCCACGTTCGACAATTCCAGCGAACCCGACTGGATGCTGCCCGCACTCATCTGCTGCGGAGCGGTGATGATGGCGACGCCGGAGTTCGGGCCCTCGACGAACGTACTGTTGCCCGCGTCCAGGAGGCCCTTCTGGTTGGCGAACGTCGCCAGTGCCACCTGGCCCAGGGTGCGCGTGAGACCGTTTGTGAAGGTGCCCGTGACAACGCCGTCGGCCCCGACGCCGAAGCCCGAGAGCGTCCCGATCGGGACGCCGTCCTGGCTCGAAAGGGCAATTTCGGACGCGTCGGCGGCCATGGCCGTCATCGTCGAAAGGCCCATCTCGACCGCCTGCGGCGTCGCGGCGCCCGTGTTTTCCCGGTCGATCGAGACGTTCGTGTTCGTGCTGGCCACATACTGGCCGTGGTTGTCGAACTGCACCGTTCCGTTGCCCAGGACCAAGTCGATGTCGGTGTCGTCGGCACTGGTGGCGTAGAACCGCCAGGTGGTTCCCGACGAGGAGGCGTCCTCGAGCACGAAGGTCAAGTCCATCGTGAGCGGATTGCCCAGGGAATCGTAGACTGTAAAGGACGTGTTGACGCTTTCCCCCGTGGCTACGCCGCCGGCGGGTGAGGTCCAGGTGAACGGGGCCTCCGTGGTGTTGATCTTCACGGCGGTGTTGGACATCTCGATCGCATTCTGCTCGCCGTAGTTGCCGACGATCCGGAGCCGACTTGCGGCAACGAGCGCGCCGGGAGTCCCGGGCACTCCGCCCGACTCGTCGATCCCCAGGGCACGCTCAAGGAAAACACTGAAGCGGTTGTCCTCGGCGGCCATGGCGGAATCGCCGATTCGGCTGTTGGCGTCCACCGTGAAGCTCGCCTCCGGCAGGGTGCGTCCCCCCCGCTGCCCCTCCACGGTCACGACGTCGCCCGCGGAGAACAGGGCGACCCCGGGATTACTCGCGGCGCAGACGTCAGTGAGCAGGGTGTCCGCCGTTACAGCTCCGCCCCCCGTGGTTTCCAGCAGCATGGAGTTCAACGTGGTGCCGCTGCTCGCGACTTCCCCGGCCGAGTTCAGGTTGCCCTGGATCACGGCGTTGTCCGTGCCGCGCGCCACGGTCAGGAAGCCCAGGGGAATGTCCAACGTTTCCAGCGCGCCCGGCACGATGTTGAAGTCGGAGTCCACTCCGTACCCCTGCACGAGCTGGCCGCCGCTGGAAACCAGGCGACCCTGGTTGTTCACGGAGAACGCCCCGTTGCGACTGAACGTGTTCTGGCCGTCCTCGTCGCGGAGGACGAAGAATCCGTCCCCCTCGATCGACAGGTCGGACGTGACCCCCGTGACTTCCACCGACCCCATGCTGAAGTCGGTGTCGACCTGCGAGACGTTGCTCCCGAGGCCGATCTGCATGGGGTTCGTGCCGCCGAACTCCCCCGTGGCGAGCGAGCCGAGGCTCAAGGTTCGGCTGAACTGGCTCTGGAACAGCACGCGGCGGGATTTGAACCCCGTGGTGTTGACGTTGGCGATGTTATTGCCGATGACCTCGAACTGCATGCCGTTGGAATCGAGGCCGCTGAGACCGGCATAAAGAGAAGACGTCAGACCCATGGTTTTCCTCCGTTGCACTGGTGCGGAGCGTCAGTCGTTCGGCTCCGCGCGGGCTTCCCCGATGGGGTCCGGCCCGTGTTTTTCGCGTTTCCGGGGCCGCGCGGCCCCGTCCGTCAGTTTCCTCTGCCGACCACGACGGTGCTGTCGATGTTGGTCACGATTCCGCCCTGGCTCTTCTGAAGGTCCAGGGCCGTCAACACCGTGTGGTTCTTGATGTTCACCACCAGCCCCAGGTTGTCCATCATGAGCAGGGCGTCCCGACTTCCGCGTTGTGCGGCCAACCGGGCCGCCTGCTCCACCCGCCCCATCTCCTCCGGCGAGAACCGGATGTTCCGCGAAGCCAGCCGGGCCGAGGCGTGCGCGCTGAACTTCAGCCGCCGCGCCCCTTCCTGTCGCGAAAGTGACTCGGCGAAGCTTCGACGGCCCGATCGCGAGGCCCGAGGCTCCGCGGTTCGCGGGCTCGTCCGCCGGGCAACCTGCGGCATAGGGCCGATCCCGGCCTCATGCGGCATCGGCGTCCTCCTCGGCGCCGACGCGCTCGATGTTCTCCAACGGAATCTCGTGCGGCCCGATCTGCACGCGGACCCCGCTGGAATCCAGGATCACCCGCTCGACGCGGCCTTCGACGACGCGGCCTTCCGTGTCGGCGCCGGCGACGACCTTGCCGACCAGCGCGGTCGCGCTGGCCAGTTCCTGCCGGCTCAGCAGGCTCGCGAGGCTGGTGCTGGTGGCCTCCTGCTGGTCCGCCATCTCCGAGATGTTCTGCTGCAGCGTCATGTTCGCCTGGAGACTTCGGATCGCGGAAAGCTGTTCGAGGATCTCCTTGTTCTTCATCGGTTCGAACGGGTCCTGGTTCGACAGCTCGGTCACCAGGAGCTTCAGAAAGTCGAGACCATTCATTTCCTGGATCATGCGGGCTCCGCCCTGTCCGGCAGCGGCGGCCGCATCACCCGCTACCCCCGACACGCTTACAGGCATAAGGTTGCCTCCTTCCAAAGTGGCCCTGCGCTCCGCGGCTTATCAGGCGATCACGTTCAATCCGTCCTCGTCCGCAGGGGTCTCCTCCCGCTGCGGCATCTCCGATTCCCGGGCCGACGCCCCGTCGGCGTCGCGCTCCGGGGTTTGCCGGCTGTCACCTTGGTCCGGCGAAGTGAACTGTCCACTTTCCTGGCCGCCGTCGTGCAGCGTCCCCGCACCGGGTCCGCGACTATCCACCGAAGCCTCCACGAGGCGAATCCCGGCCTGGCCCAGGCTCTCGCGCAAGTGCCCGAGGCTCTGCTCCAGCCACTGCCTGGCCGCTTCGGTCTGTGTCTCGAACCGGGCCGTGAGCTCCGCGCCGCGAACATGCATAAACACCCGGAGTCGGCCGAGTTCCGGC